>JANQQY010000623.1 GCA_028284845.1 Spirochaetales bacterium | reverse complement strand
GATCCGTTGAGTGTTGTGGCTATCCATCGTGTACGCTGCGAGTCCGATCGGGTCATCCGCCACGAATTCACCTCGACCAATCATTGGCCCCACCAGCTCTACGTCCGGGAGGGCAGGCGGATGGTGGGCGACTATGTCATTCGCGAGTCAGATTGTCGCGGAGAATCCGTGGCGGATGACCCGATCGGACTCGCAGCGTACACGATGGATAGCCACAACACTCAACGGATCATCGTTGATGGAGCGGTGAAGAATGAGGGTAACGTGGAGGAGCGCGTCCAGAGGCCGTATGGGGTGAGCTTCAAGACGATCGTCCCTGCGGCTCGCGAGTGCGAGAACCTCTCCGTTCCGGTAGCCCTCTCCGCGTCCCACATTGCGTTTGGATCAGTGCGAATGGAGCCGGTTTTTATGATGCTCGCCGAGGCTGCGGTTGTCGCGGCCGCCGTCGCGATCGATCGAGAGACCCCAATCCAGGAAGTGAAGTACGAGAAGCTTCGCCGGAGCCTCATCGAGCGAGGCCTCGTTCTCGCCACGGACGCGGTGAACGAACGTGTGGGCAACCCGAGCCGCGCGGTTCTACCCGGTCCGGTCCTTGGCCAAGCAAAACAGGAAGGGTAGGCCGATGCCTCGAACCGCCGGGCGACCGAACCTTCTCTTTATTATGACGGATCAACAGAAGGCGACGACGTTGGACCTCTACAACTCGGGACCAAACGCGATCCGGACAAGAGGCCTTCGATCCCTGGCCGAGTCCGGGGTGGTCTTTGACGCCGCATACTGCGCCTATCCGCTCTGCACCCCATCTCGCATCTCAATGCTGACGGGACGTTACCCCTCCTCTACCGGTCTGCTGACGAACAATGCCTTTGCAGCAGACGACTACCAGACGATCTTTGGGGTTGCCCACGACCACGGGTACGCCACGACTCTCGTAGGCAAGGACCACGCCTACGCATCGATGAGTATTGGTGGCGATCCCGGCAATCATCCGGCATGGATGGACCATGTGTTCGATCGCATCTACACGGCCGGACACAATGCCAGGCAACCGCCGGAAATCAATCGAGACCTTCCGCACATCGAACGGTTTATGCAGAGCAACCTGGAAATGCGGCGGGGGTGGCAGGCGGCGGTCGCCCCGTGGAATGCGAGCGAGTCAATTACAGCGCGGCTTCACGACGTGGCGGTGAACTACCTTAGCGATTGGATGGAGACCGGCCGCGAAAAACCGTTCGCGATGTGGCTCTCGTTCCCAGACCCGCACGAGTTCTATCAGGCCCCACGCGACGTCTTTGAGTCGATCGATCCCAAGAGCATCGACCTCCCACCCAACTGGGAGAGCGACATAGAGAATCGATCCGAGTTTATCCAGTTTATGCACTGGTACTTCAACGCCCGCGGTGTCTCGAAGGATACGGTCCTTCACCTCATCCGGGTCTATCTCGCGATGTGCCTCAACGTCGACACCTATCTCCAGAGCCTCTTCTCGTTTATGAAGAGCAATGAGCTCTGGGACGACACAATCGTCATCTTCACCTCCGACCACGGTGACTACAACGGCGAACACCAGCTCGTCCAGAAATTCAACTCCGGCTACGACGGAAACTGCCGGATCCCGCTCCTGATATCGTGGCCGGCGGGCATCTCCGGCGGGAGACGGTGCAGCGACCCGGTCAACCTCACCGATCTGCCGGCTACGCTCTGTGATCTCCTTGGCTGGGACCACTTCGACGGCAACCAGGGAGTCTCGTTCTCAGATCTGCTCACGGGGAACCCGACGCGGGAGCGAAGGTATACGGTGGTCGAATCGGGCCTGCCCGGAAAGGCACTCTCCCTCAAGGACATTCCGAACTTCCCTTCTCACAGCGTCCATGCTCCACTCGACGTGCTGAACTTCTACAACCCGCCGCATCGTTGGACGGGGAAGCTCTACGCGGTGAGAAGCGCAAAAATGAAACTCATCGTCCGCGAGGGGCAGAAGAGTGAGTTCTACGATCTGACACTCGATCCATGGGAGACGACCAATCTCTACGACGACCCGACCTATCGCGATCACATCCTTCAGCACCACGAGTATCTCGCCCAGCACCTTACGCGAATCGCCTACAGACGACCGGGGACGGTGATGCGCGACTACGATTCCTGGTACGAGGCTGGAGGCGAGAAGAGCTGGGATGAGGTGAAGCGGGAGCATGGCGTGTAGGCAATGGTGGGCGGGCGATGTGCGGTTTGACAACTCGCCCGGTCGCTCATAGCATCACCCTCGGGACGACGCAATGGGCGACACAAACTGGTCACCGGATCTCTACCTCAGGTTCCAGCGCGAGCGCACTCAGCCGAGCATTGACCTTGCGAAACGAATCGACCTACCGGTTCGCCGTGCGCTCGACGCGGGGTGTGGACCGGGGAACAGCACACGGGTTCTCCGATCCATATGGCCGGAAGCGGAGATCGTTGGCGTGGACTCTTCAGCTGAGATGATCAAGGCTGCCGAAGCGTCCGACGTGAAAGAGGTTCGATGGATTCAGAGCGATCTTCGAAGCTACGATCCCACCGATCAATTCGACCTCGTATTCAGCAACGCCGTGATTCAGTGGATCCCGGATCAGCCCTCGCTTCTCTCGCATCTGTTTTTGCTCGTTCGGCCTGGCGGGGCACTCGCCTTCCAAGTGCCGCTCTATCACGAGATGCCGGTTCGGCAGGCGATCCGTGATACAGCCGACTCTGGCCCGTGGTCGTCTCGGCTTACCGGGCTCGCTGACGCACTCACCTTCCACGAGCCGGGCTTCTACTACGACGTGCTGTCGGAGCTCACGGACGAAGTGTCGATCTGGGAGACACGCTACATTCACGAGATGCCGTCCGCGGGTGCGATCGTCGAGATGATGCGGAGTACCGGAATGCGCGCCTACCTTCGGGCGCTTGACCCGAGCGATCACAGGGCGTTTCTCAGCGCCGTAGAGGATAGGGTTACGAACGCCTACCCGGAGCAGGCAAATGGACGAGTGCTCTTCACGTTTCGCCGGTTCTTCGCAATAGCGACAAAACCGCAAGAAGGAGCCGGCGGACCGTAGTCCTACCCTTCCACCTCACTGCCTGAAGAAGAGACGCGCGCGGCTCGGATCGTCTCGGCCAAGACCGCCGCGACGACGATGATGCCGCCAAGAATCGTCCGCACCGTTGGGATCTCTCCAAGCACAAAGGCAGCGGCGATTGATCCGTAGAGCGGAAGAAGGGTCGCGATAATGGCCACGGTCTTGGCCGAGAGATGTCGAAGGCTCGCCGCATAGAGGCTCTGCGCCAACGCCGTGAAGACCGTGCCCAGCAGAAGAAAACGCGGCCACTCGCCGACGGTCGCATTCATTCCACCGGTGAGGAGAACGACCGGCAGGAGCGCGAGAGCAGCCACGAGCGTCTGATAGAACATCGTTGTGGCACTGGAGAACCGCTGCACATAGCGGCGAGTGAGTAGGTTCCGGGCGGTGAAGAGCGCGGCGGACAGAACGCCCCAGAGGACACCCTGACTCACGGCGCTCGCAAGAGAGAATTCGGGAACCAGGACAATGATCCCAACGAGAACCACTGCCGCGAGAATCGCGTCCGGCAACTTAATGCGCCGCCGGTCGATCAGGGGTTCTACGAGCACGGTCATGATTGGATAGGTGTGCAAGGCGATGGTTCCCACCGCGACGCTACTGACCTGAAGTGCCTGAAAGTAGGTCAGCCAGTGGACGGCGAGGATAAGGCCCATCCCGATCATGACAAGGAGATCGCCGCCAGACGTTAGACGAATCTCAGTTCGGGTGACCAGGGCAAAGAGGAGAAGCGTGATCGCGGCGACCGACGATCTACCAAAGATGATCTGAGGAACCGAGAGCGGTATCAGCGTCGCAAAGAGCGACGTGCCGGCGAAGATAACGACCGCAAGGTTGATCTCGAGGAGCCCCCGGGCTCGCGGGGCAAGTCCGGATCCTGGTGAGTGAGCTGTCTGTGCCACGAGGCGCAATCCTACTGGGAGGCGCACTCGAGC
>JANQQY010000614.1 GCA_028284845.1 Spirochaetales bacterium | reverse complement strand
CGGTCTCCGGCAGCTCGCGGAGCGTCTGCTCGATCTCCCCTGTCAGGCTTCCTCGTTCTGCAAGTACCTCGGCCAGCAGGGCGCATTCAACGCGCACGCAGTACTTCACGGCGGCCTCTTCCGAGAGGTGATCCGCAAGCGCCGCAAACGCTTCTGCGTTTGCATCGTAGTAGCGGTGGTCGAGTGGAGAGAGGTTCCGGAAGACCGGTCGGCTTTCCATGCGGCATGATGCCAAAAGGCCTTTTTGTTGTCAAAACCGCTATGGTCACGACCACCAAATCTTGGCATTCTTCGGTCGATGCGACTGGTTCACACCATGATTCTTGCTCCCCTTCTTCTCCTTGCCTGCGCCGCTGAGTCGCCGGAATCGCCGCTCGCTGAGCTGGGACGAACGGTCGTCCCAACGGGTACAGACGAGATCGCCGTGTCGAATGAGGCGCGCGGGCCCCTGGGCGTCCAAGAGATCGACGCGATGGAAGAACTCAAGGTTCGGCTCCCGGCCGATTACATACCGTCGCAGGCAGTCTCTACTAACCTGGACGTCGACGAGAACGACGAGCAGATCATCGTCTTCAAGCGCCGCGACGATTCGGAAGACCTGATTCGTATTCTCGTGGTCACCTTTGATGCGGTGCGAAATGCGTGGATTCGATCATGGGAAGGCGTGACGGCCGCCACCAGCGTCAGGAGTTTCTCCGTCTATACCGATGACCTGACGGGGGATCTCGAGCAGGAGATTGTCGCCGTCGGGATTAACTCGGACGGCGAGCAGACCGTCGATGTGTTCAAACGAACGAGTGACCTCCTGGGGCTTGGCCTCTCATACGTTCCCATCCTCTCCGCCTCGGCTGATGTGACGATTGAGATCGAGGAGGTGCCGAGGTCCGAGGCCTACGATGCGATGGAGACCCTCTCGGCGCCGAGCTTTCCGGTCGTTGTCGAGCGACGTGATCCGGACTCGGAGAACATCTTCGACTCGATTCGTACGACCTACTTCTGGGATACATCGACCCGGACCTACCGTCCGGGTCGGACCGAGCGTGTCTCCGGCCAGGTCATTGAGGACTCGCGGCTACGAGACCTCTTTGCCGGTGATGAGCAAGATTTCGAGGCCTACCTCGCCGGCCCCTGGTACCGGACAAGCGGCGCGGATGACATCCGACTCGTGAGCTTTGGCACTCGTGATCGGACGATCGTCTTTCACAGCGGCTACCTTCAACAGGCTTTTTTCTGGCTTCGATCAACCAAGACGGTCTACGGCCGTGGCATTACGCTCTTTCTGCAGAACGAGAGCATTCGGTCGGTGCAGCCATATGCAAGCGTTGCCGTGAATGATCTCAACGAAATCACGATTTCGGTTCAGGGTTCTGATCGCTGGGATGGGACCTACGAGCGCCTTGGCGGCTCACTCCAATCCGATCTTGTGGCCGGTCCCGAGGGATTTCGCCTCTCTGAGATTCAGCTCGCCGGACTCTACCGCGGCGAAGATGGACGTGAGCTTCTCTTTGCCAGCCCGGAATTCGTCCATCGAGCCGACTCACACGTCGCACGGGGCGGCTATGCCCTCTTCGAGGTCGGTGACGAGACGATCCTGACCCTGAAGGAGATCGACGAGAATCGGCTGCCCGTCGAGGTTTCCACCTTCCGAGTGACCTATGTTGAGTCGGCATCGGAGGATCGCATCGTGCGCCAACTTGAACTCGAGCCTGGAGCGATCGGTATTTCGGGCTTCTTCGCCACCGAGCAAGACTCGTTTGCCGTGCAGCAGATTCAGGTGTTGGATCAGGATGCCGGAACCGGCTAGTCGTTGAGGAATCCGGCGTAGCCGGCCTCCGCCAGCGCCTCCATCGTCTGTGCAACCTCTTCGGCATCTCTGGAGGCGAGTCGAATCAGGACGATGGAGAGTTCTCGGCCGTCTCGCTCAGTGACCGAGACTTCGGCGGGCAGGTCGAGCTCTCGAAGATCGTCGGCAAGGTGCATCGCGTTCTCGGGATCCGAGAACGAGCCGACCTGAATCGACGCTCCGGATTCCGTTATGGCCTCTTGTGGGGTCGCGGGTAGAACATCGCGGAGCGAAGCCAGATTCGAGGGCATTGGAGTGTAGCGTAGCGAAAGGTCGGTAGTGCGCATTGCCGCAATGCTTTCAGGATGTATCTCAGCGATCGTCACCGGTGCACCTGCACTCGTGAGAGCCTGTTCTTCCGAATGGCCAAGAATACTCAACACCTGTTCGAGCAAGAGGAGGGTCTCGGGCTCGACGAGCTCGGGCTCTTGAAGTTCTGCCAATGTGAGAAGCATTGGCAAGGCGGCTTCCGACTCGCCTCGCAGATGGAGTGCACGCGCCATCAGTGTGTACGCCCTGCGCTTCAACTCGTAGTCTTCGGTCTGCTCGACGGCGAGGCGTGCGCGTCGCTCGGCACCGACCGTATCGCCGAGCTCCAAGAGCATCAGCGCCTGGTAGAAGAGGCTCTCAAGGTCTCTGCCCGCCGACCCGAGGTAGGCCGCTTCAAAGAGCCGCTCGGCGCGCTCATAATCGCGAGCGGCGAGAAGGACTCGAGCCGCTCGAGCCGCGTCGTCCGGTGAATCGATACGTCCTGAAAGAAGGTCCTCCCCGGCGCTGTGCACATCAGTGATTGACATGGCCGTGGAGAGTGCGTCTTGCGCGAATGCCGCCGTCGAAAGCGCGGCGAAAAGAGTCAGAACGATCGCCTTCACCCTTATAGTGTCGGCGGATCGTGGCCTCAGATGAGATGGTGATTGGTGCGACTATCTGCGCGAGCGAAGACCCTTGAAGAATCTGAAGAGGCCGACGCCGCCAACGGCGATCAGTCCAAT
>JANQQY010000596.1 GCA_028284845.1 Spirochaetales bacterium | reverse complement strand
CGGTCCGGCGGTCGGCAAGCTCAACACGACGGAGGTGATCGTTGATCCGGAAACGATCCGGGGGAAGAGCCATGCGACACTGCTGACGATGGGATTGAGCGCAACCCTCACCGGGTACCGAAGAATGACTCGAGCCGGCGTCAGACCACGAGCACGAGCGGCAACCACGTATGGTTTCTGAAGCTCGTCGAGCAGATTGGCACGCATGATCCGAATGACGCTCGCCGTCCCGGCCGTTCCAAGGACGATGACCGGAATCCAGAGATGCTGGAGAAGATCGAACGCCTTCGCAACGCTCCATGGCGCTTCAATGAACTCGGGCGAGAAGAGTCCCCCTACGCTGGTCCCGAACCAGCGCAATGAGACGAACATCAAGACGAGCGCAAGCAGGAAGTTGGGGGTGGCAAGGCCCACAAAGCCCAGCACCGTGAGGATGTAGTCGCCGGCCGAGTACTGACGCAGAGCGGAGTAGATCCCGGCTGGAATTGCCAACCCCCAGGTGAAAAGAAGCGTCGTGACCGAGAGAATTGCCGTCAAGGCGAGCCGGTCACCAATCACATCTCGAACGGGTTTGCGCCACTCGAAGGAGTAGCCGAAGTCACCACGCGGAAATCCGCCGATCCACGAGAAGTATTGGATATGCGCAGGGCGATCGAGCCCGTAGCGGCGCCTGAGACTCTCCACGATCGCGTCGTCAAGGAGTTCATCGGTCATGCCGGTCTGCGCGACGAACGAGGTGAGGAAGTCGCCGGGAGGGAGTTGGATAAGCGCGAACGAAATGACGGAGATGAGCGCAAGCATCGGGATCGCCCACAGGACCCGCCTGATTACAAAGCGGAGCACCTACGCAGCTCCACCGTGCGCCAGATAGTCGCGTGTTCGAACGAGCGACTGGTAGATGTCCTGCGCACCAAAGCCCCGTTCGTGGCAGACGCGATGGTGCAGTTCAACCGTGACATCGCCGTCAAAACCGTTTGATGCGAGCAGCTGGCAGTACTCCCGGATGGGAGCCTGCCCGTGACCAATCGGGACGTGATCCCGTTCACCGTCAACATCGTGAAGATGGATGTGTCCGACGCGGCGCGCGAACTCCGGAGGCGGTATCAATGGATCACTACGACGAAGGTGTGCAAGATAGCCGTGGCCTGTGTCCCAGCAGATGGCTCGCGGATTCCTCCGATCTTCCGCTACGTGTACCGACTCCTCCTGGGTGTCGCCAATCAACGCGATGTCCGGCTCTCCAGCGGGCGGCGGGCACTGCAACTCGGAGGTGACAAGGACGCGGCGCCCGGACTCATTCAAGAGCTCGTCGATCCACCCAAAGAAGGCCTTGCTGCGCGCGACGAGTTCCCTCCGCTCGCCCAGAAACGGGGGCGTCCGACTCGTGATCTCCGCCGGGTGGAAGTTCAGAACCGTGGGGGCACTCTGACGCTCTGCCACCTCAAGGGCAATCGCAAGATATCGCTCGGTCAGGCGCATGCAGCGGTTGTCCGGATCACGCTCAAAGAAGGCGCAGTTGTGGAGACCTTTCGGGTAGGGATGGAGATCGACGAGCAGGCCCTCGGTCCAGATGCGCTCACATGACTCAAGGACAGCCGCCTCATCCAGCGCTCCGGTCAATGAGAGTTCGACGTACTCGAAACCCATGTCGCGGATAGCGCCGCAGAGGTTCTCTGAATCAAACAGACTCGGGAGCATGTCCCGAGTCTCAAAGTCAATTGGAAGGTTTGTTCCCATTCTCATACAAAGGATCCACTCCCCGACCGGGCGTGCCGGCCGGTTGCCGGATTACTGCCGAATGAAGAACTGGGACGGCTGCGTGTTGCCGGGAGTGTCGAGTGTGTAGTCACTCACGGCATTCTCCGGCACGTTGCGGAAGTTGTTCTGGACGACGCCAATCTGCGGAACCATTCCGACCGTTCCGATAACGTAGAGCTGATCCGCATGGATACGTAGCATCTCGTGCGCAATCTCCATGCGTCGCTCAGGAGTCGAGGCCGCGAGGCTCTCTGCGTAGAGATCGATCAGCTCCTGGACCTGCGGCGTGGGCTCGTTGCCGTTCTCGCCTCCCGACCTGCTGTAGGCAGACATCAGCGGCGCGAAGGTCACTGACGACTGGGGTATCCAGTACCGGGCGCGGAGCAGGAAGTCGACCGCGCTATCCATGTTCCAGACGCCGATCTCGAACTCGTCGGTTCGGGAGCGGGACACCATGAGCGAACGATCGATGATGTTCAGAGAGGTACGAATGCCAATCGCATCCCAGTAGTCGGCAACAAGACCACTCACATCTTCCCAGGGGCCAAAAACGCCGCCGGGGACATCGATCGTGAGGGAGAGCGTCTGACCGTCCGGGCGAAGTCGATAGCCGCTGTTGTCACGCTCGGTGAGACCAATCTCGTCAAGGAACTCGTTCGCCAGATCCTGATCGAACTGTGCGTACGCCTCGCCGAACTCCGGGAGATAGTAGATCGATTGCTCGATCACCGTTGCCTGGCGCGGCACGCCGAGACCCTGATAGACAATCTGGTTCACCTCGTTGCGGTCAATCGCGACCGAAAGAGCGCGCCGGAAGCGAGCATCTCGGAGCAGGTCCCGAAGGATCGGATCGCGGTTGTCGAGGTTTGGGAGGATCATCGGATCCGCTCCGCTGGCG
>JANQQY010000562.1 GCA_028284845.1 Spirochaetales bacterium | reverse complement strand
CACCAGGCGGAAGGTCCCCAAGGAAGGCAGTGGACGTTCCGGAGAACGCTCTGAGAATCTCCTCCGACTCGTTGCCCAGGATCTCGCATAGTCTCCCGGTAAACGAGAAGCTCCCCGGCGATCCGGTAGCGATGACGAGCCACATCAGCCGCCCAGGGCCCAGAAGGTTATCCTGGCCGGAATGGAGCTGCCACGGGCGGGTAACTGAAAGCTCACCCTTTCGAATCTCAACAGGTGCCCCTTCCACATCCCAGCGGTAGATGCCGGATCGGCTCAGGCAGAATTCTATTCCGGCGTTGTAATGAGGGCGTAGCTGCGGTTCGGCAATCCGATGGTGCGTGTCGCCGAACATGAGAATCTCGGGTAGCTCGGTGAGAGCTGCGTCTCCGGCTGAGAAGACGAAGTCATCCGGGTCAGTCACACGACATTATACAGTCGTCGGCGAATCCTGATGTACGCGGGCGTAGCTGAGATCTAGTAGAGTAGGGCCGTGAGTAACGTCTTTGAACACACGGTGGCCCGCGGTCGCCCGGCTGAAGTGGTGGCGCTCCCGAAGGAAGACCTCGCGATCGTGAGAGATCTCGGACGACGCGTGGCGGAAATCGCCGCCCTTCCTATTCAGGAAGAGCGCCGTGAACTCTGGCGCCGGCACAACAGCCTCGACCCGGTGCGCCCGATGATTCTCCTCTTTCCGGAGGGCGGCTGGGTTGAACTCATCACCGACACCGATCTTCGCTGCACCAGCGAGCGGGGACGTGCCATCGAGTACAAGCTGCTCCAGAGGATCTACCATCACGAGCACTTTGCTGATGACACCGTCATTGAAGGATCGTGGATCGTTCAGAAAGCGATTGAGACCACCGGCTGGGGACTCGAGCCACAGCGACACGCGTCGACATCTGAGCGAGGCGCCTGGTCGTTCGAGCCGGTACTGAATGGGCCCGACGATCTTGCGAAGATCACCAATCCGGTCATCACCCACGATCAGGCCGCATCGGACGCTCGGATGGCGGAGGCGACCGCGATCTTCGACGGTATTCTGGACGTCCAACTACGTGGAGTCGCTCATATCTCCTACCACCTCATGCAGCAGTACACCTACCTGCGCGGTCTGGAGCAAATGATGATCGACATGATCGCCGAGCCGGACTTTCTCCACGAGACGATGCGGCTTCTGGTAGGAGGTCACCAGAGCGTGCTGAGACAGTATCAGGAGCAGGGCCTCCTCAGTCTGAATAACAACGGCACCTACCACAGTTCTGGCGGCGTCGGCTACACGGAGGAGATCCCGCTTCCCGGCTACGATCCGGTCCACATCACGCCAGCCGATATGTGGGCGAGCGCCGAGAGCCAGGAGCTCGCCGGGGTGGGTCCTGAGCAGCATGAAGAGTTCGCTCTCCATTACGAGAAGCAGCTCCTCGAGCCGTTTGCCCTGAACGGGTACGGCTGCTGTGAGCCGCTCACCGACCGACTTGGCTATGTCTTTCAGATTCCTGGTATCCGTCGGCTCTCAATCTCGCCCTGGGCAGACACCCGGATCGCGGCCGAAGAACTCGGCCCTAACTACATCTACAGCTGGAAGCCGAGGCCGATGGATCTTGTTGGTGACTTTGACGAGGAGAAGATCCGCGCCTACTTGCGGAACACTCTTGAACTCGGCGCTGCAAATAATTGTGTGCTCGAGATGATCCTCAAGGACACGCACACAGTGGAACACCATCCGGACCGATTCGACCGGTGGTCAAAGATCGCCCGCGAGGAGGTCGATCGAATCAGCAGCACAAAATGATCAACTCCAGCTCTATCTGACAGCCCGTATGCTCCTCCCGTCCAATGGCTTGTCGTGAATAGCGGCCCATCCAAGGCACGCGTTGCACGGCAGCTGAGGCGATGAGTCGCCACCGGACGACGCAGCATGCTGGCGTACTGACGTTGCCTTGACTGCAACGACGCCGTGTTCGAGACTGAGTCCGTGGACACCGAGCACGAGAAACGGTGGGGAGTAGCGGTGGTCGTCATTTGGCCGCGGCGGACCGGCCACCAGGTCCTTCTTCTGAAACGCGCTCACCCGCCGGTTGGAGCGTGGACCTATGTGACCGGACGAGTCGAGGCGGGCGAGACCCAGCTCGACGCGGCGAGCCGGGAGCTCCTTGAGGAGACCTCCATTAGCGGCGCCCACCTCGCGCAAGCCGAATCAATCGGGGCGTTGCAACCCTTCGTCAGCGACGCAAGGTGGCGATCGCCTGTATTTGTTGCCCTCGCGGATGCCGAGGCGCAGGTCATCTTGAATAGCGAACACCACGAGTTTCGCTGGACTGATCCGGCAGACGCACTCTCCCTCCTCGAGTTCAGCGATCACCGATTCGTCCTCCAGTCAATCCTGTCCGTAACTCGGGAGGTGCTCTCCGCCATGTCAGGCTGAGGCGACACGTCGTTGTCTGTTGGTATCAGGCGGACGTCTACAGCCGGAAGATCTGCACTCCATCGTCATCGTCTGAGGCAACCAGGACGTAGGTGACAGAGTCGATCACGATCGTCTTGATATCGTTCGCTCCGTCGAGTTCCTCGAACCCGTCGACCCCGTCAAAAATACGGGTGAACTCCACGACGTTCGTGGGATCGGTGATGTCGAGGATTTCGACGCCGTTGTCGTCTCCGCCCGCTACCAGCGCGTAGACTGATGACCCGCGCTCGACGGTAGTGACGCCGGCCGCCCCATCCAACACTCTCGCCTCGGGGCCACCCGAGTTGTCGTTAATCCACGACACTCCGACCGGGTTGCCCGGATCGGAGATGTCGATGACTTGAAGTCCGTTGTCCGCCGACGAGACAACCAGTGCGTACGTAGAGGAACCGATTCCGACTGTTGTGATGCCATGGGCCTCGTCCAATTCCGGGGCCGTCATCCCGTCAGTGATGTCGGCCGTGTCCGCAGGATTTGACGGATCAGAAAGATCGATGATCTGAACCCCATCATCGCTCGAGCCAGCGGCGACTAGCGCGTAGACAGTTGATCCAATGCTCACGGCCGTTATTCCGCGCGCAAAGCCGAGAACGTCGAACCCTCCTTCATTGTCTCTCAGAGCCACCCCGGCCATGGGAGAGTTGGGATTCGTTATGTCAATGATTTGGACGCCATTGTCTATCTGTGCAGCGACCAGAGCATAGACAGACGCACCAATCGCGGCGATCGCGATGTCGTGAGCACCGGCGAGCTCGAGACTGTTGTCCGCGATCTTGTCAACGATTCCGGCCGCGGTTGGGTTTGCCGGGTCCGTGATGTCAACGATCTGGACACCAAATCCATCGTAGCCAGCGACCACGGCGTATGTCCGGTCACTGATGACAACCGTTTCCACACTGAATGCCCCATCGAGCTCCTCGAACCCGACATCTGCATCGGTCACGCTTGCCACCGGGGA
>JANQQY010000558.1 GCA_028284845.1 Spirochaetales bacterium | reverse complement strand
TCTCGCAGCGTCCGGACCTTGGAGATTTTCAGTGCAACGGCTCGCTCGCCGCCGCGGCGCACTCCGACTCAAAACCAAGGGAGATTGCGGAAGCGGTGGCCGGACACCTTAAGAAGCAGAGCCTCATCGCCTCTGCTACTGTGGCGGGACCTGGGTTTATCAACATCAGGCTCAGCGACGCCGGCCTCGCGGAAATGCTAAACGAGGCCTCGTCGGAAGAGATGCGGCTTCCCGCACCCAAAACAGTCTCTACTATCGTGATCGACTACGGCGGGGCCAACATCGCGAAGCCGCTTCACGTTGGGCACCTCCGGTCAGCGATCATCGGTGAGTCTCTCAAAAGGCTGGCACGCGCCATTGGACACAAGGTGATCGGCGATGTTCATCTGGGCGATTGGGGCCTCCAGATGGGTATGGTAATCTCGGAGATCGGACGTCGGAATCCAGACCTGCCCTACTTCAACAAGAGTCACAACGGTCCCTATCCTGCCGACTCTCCGGTCACAGCGCTGGAACTCGAGGAGATCTACCCTGCCGCCGCAGCGCGATGCAAGGAGAACGAATCGGATAAGGACGAAGCTCGAGCGATCACCGCAGAACTTCAGTCCGGCCACCCGGGCTACCGTGCGCTCTGGCAGCACATCCATGACACCTCGGTTGCCGATCTCAAAGATGACTACGCAAAACTGAACATCGAATTCGATCTCTGGTTGGGAGAGAGTGACACGGCTGGGAGGATCCCCGGATTGATCGCAGAGCTGACCGACAAGGGCTTCGCTGAACGGAGTCAGGGCGCCCTGGTCATCTTTGTCGAGGAGCCGGACGACAAGAAGAAGATTCCGCCGATTCTGCTCGAGAAGTCCGACGGCGCGGCGCTCTACGGCACGACCGACATCGCGACAATCCAACAGCGGATGGAAGAGATCGGGCCGGATCTCATTCTCTATCTAACCGACAAGCGACAGATCGATCACTTTGTGCAGGTGTTTCGAGCGGTCCGCAAGACAGGGTTGGCGCCCCAGGCCTCAGTGGAACTCGAGCACCTGGGCTTTGGCACGATGAACGGCAAGGACCGCAAGCCGTTCAAGACCCGCGAAGGCGGCGTGATGAAACTCAAGGATCTCATTGCCATGCTGGTCGGCAAGGCGCTGGAACGCATGGATGAGGTCGATGTGGGCCGAGAGTACGATCAGGCCGAGAAGAACGAGATCGCGCGGATGGTTGGCGTCGCGGCGCTCAAGTTTGGAGATCTCTCGAATCAGCCGTCCACCGATTACATCTTTGACCTTGACCGATTCGCAGCCTTCGAGGGCAAGACCGGTCCCTACCTCTTGTACGCCGCAGTGCGAATCAAGAGCATTCTCCGAAACGCCCGCGATCGTGGAGTAGGTTCCCAGGCGATCCTGACCTCGGATGACGATGCGGTCCGGGCGCTCTATCTCAAGCTCCTGATCTACCCGGATCAAATGCAGCGAGCATTTGAGCAGCGAGCGCCACACTATCTCTGCGACTACGCCTACGAACTGGCGAGCCTCTACTCCTCCTTCTACAGGGATCACCACATCCTCAATGAGGAGGATCGCGCTCTCCAAGGATCGTGGATCCGGCTCTCTGAGATCACGCTGACGGTTCTGGCGCAGGTCTGCCACGCCATTGGGATTGAGATACCGGAGAGGATGTAGGAACGGGATCGGGCTCCGGAACGAAGTCCAGCACTGGACAAGGAAAGTTTGACCGTGCTAACAAAGGGCGATCTTGTTCACTGACGACAAAGGAGTACCTATGGCTGCTACCCCGCAGGAGTCGACCAATCGGCTTCAGATGCGAGACCTCATAACGACAGGAATCATCAGCGCGGTCTTTTTTGCCGGGATCATGGTCTCCGGCGCCATCCTCGGGTTTGTACCCGGGCTCTCGATCTTTGCAATGGTTCCGGCTGCCTTTTTGTTGGGCCCGATCTTTGTGTTCCTGGCGGCCCGAGTCCCCAAGCCGGGTGCGATTTCCATCCTTGGAGTGATCATTGCCATTCTCACCTTTCTCCTGGGGTTCTTCTGGCTCTACCCCGTGGCAAGTATCATCCTGGGCATCGTTGCCGACCTGATATCCGCTGCCGGGAAGTACCGGAGCAAGAAGCTGGTGGTTCTGGGTTACGTGATCTACTCGATCAGCCCCATCGGGTCGAGCATCATGCCGTGGATCAACCGCGACGCGTACACGGCCTACCTAGTCGGTTCGGGCGCGGATCAGGCGTTTATGGACGCACTCTACGCCTCGCTTGAGAATTGGATGGTCCCGGTGATGTTCGTCGGCACGATGGTGATGGCCTTCTTGGGAGCACTCCTTGGGATGCGTCTGATCAAGAAGCAGTTCGAAAAGGCCGGAATCGTATAGCGGTGAAGTTCGGCGTAGCCACCGGCCTCATTCGGCTCGATCCTCGGACAAAGCTCCTTCTGCTAACCCTTGGAAGCATCAGTGTGTTCGTTATGCCGGATCCACGCCTGGAGTATGTGCTCGTTGGCGCCACGGCCGTGCTGGGAGTCATGCTCGGTACAGGCCGTTTTATGCTCCGATCAATAATCTGGTACGGAGTCGTCATTGGCGCATCATTTCTAGGCATAACGTATGCATCCGGGGAGATTCAGATCGTCATCGTCGCCTCAGTCCTCTTTCTCAGGAAGCTCTTTCCCACGGTCATGCT
>JANQQY010000533.1 GCA_028284845.1 Spirochaetales bacterium | reverse complement strand
TGACCCGACAGAGGGGAGGTCGCCCGAAGTGTTTGTTGCTGTTCCACCGAGTGTGATTGATGCCATGTCAGCTCCTTCGCGGCGAAGGTAGTTCGGGGGAGAGGAGGCGTCAACCTCGGATGGAATCGACGGCCTCGTGATCAGCCATTCCCTGGACGGAAGTGATGCTCATGACCTGGGGAATCGATCGGACGCTCTTCATGACCTTCTTGAAGTCGTCTCGGCGGTCGAGTTCCACGGTGAACAGCGCGTTGAGGCGTCCTTGCTCGGTCTCCTCGACCCGCCCCTCAATCAGGTTTCCGTGGAACTTCCGGATAGCGCTCTCAATCTCGCTGAAGAGGTCGTAGGTTTGACGCGCGACCACACGAAATCTCCTGGTCTCTCGAGGTGAGACGGTCTCCCACTCGACCTCAATCGCTCGCGATTCGAACTCAGGAATATTCCGCAGGTTGGTGCAGCCTTGCTTGTGCACGATAATCCCTCGGCCTCGTGAGATGTAGCCAACGATCTCGTCGCCGGTTGTGGGATGACAACACTGAGCGAATCGAATCATCATGTTTCGCTCATTGCCGACCCGCACCCCAACCTTGGTCGTTTCGATGACCGTTGTAGGGCTGTGCTTTGGCTCCGGTTCCGGAGGCGGGGCTTTCTGCTCGGCCTCGAGCTTCTTGCGAGCAACGATGCTCTTATCAAGGATCAAGCTCTCGTCATGGCTGTTGAGCCAGTGGCGAATCTTCTGTCGAGTCCGGTTGGTCTTTGCGTAGCGCAGCCAGTTGAGGTGCGGGTGAGCGTTCTGCGAGGTGATGATCTCGATCACCTGCGTGTTCTTCAGCTCCGCTCGTAGCGGGATGATGGAACCGTCTGCCTTCGCAGCCATCGTGTGATGTCCCACCTCGGTGTGGATGTGGTAGGCGAAGTCGATCGCCGTGGCCCCCCGAGGAAGCTGGATGGCGTCGCCCTTGGGAGTGAAGACGTAGATCGAATCCTTCAGAATCTCGCGCTTGATCTCTTCGAGGAACTCGTTCGAGGTGAGACGAATACCGCCCAGATCGCGGACCCGGTTGATGATCTCGAGATCCTCGTTCCGAGCCTCCTCGCGCGTCAGCCCCTGCTTGTAGACCCAGTGCGCGGCAATGCCGAACTCCGCCGTCTGATGCATCTCCTCGGTCCGAATCTGGATCTCGAGCAGCTTCCCATCAAAGCCCATCACTGTGGTATGGAGGCTCTGATAGCGGTTGGCCTTGGGCATGGCGATGTAGTCTTTGAACCGGCCCTCGATCGGTGGCCAGATCCTATGCACGAGCCCAAGGAGGGTGTAGCACTGGCTCGAGCTCTCGCAGATGATCCGCGTCCCAAGCAGGTCGAAGATCTCCTCGAGCTCCTTGCCGCGCCTCCGCATCTTCTCGTAGATCGAGTAGAAGTGTTTCGCACGTGTCTCAACTTCGATCGGGATCGTTGCCTCGGCGGCCGCCGACTCGATCGAACGCTCAACACGGGTGAGGTAATCGCCTCGTTCGCTGCGCTTCTCTGAGACAAACGCCTTGATCTGATCGTAGGCGTCCTTGTTGATGTGTTTGAGCGAGAGGTCTTCAAGCTCGTCCTTGAGCCAGGCGATTCCGAGTCTACCGGCGAGAGGCGCGTAGATATCGAGTGTCTCCTGCGCGATTGCCCTCCGCCGGTGCTCCTTTTTGTACTCGAGCGTCCGCATGTTATGAAGCTTGTCCGCGAGCTTGATCAGAATGACGCGGATGTCCTTCACCATCGCGAAGAGCATCTTTCTGATCGTCTCCGTGGTCTGGACGCTCTTGTTCTTCGCCTTTACCGTGGCGATCTTTGTGACGCCGTTGACGAGGTTCTCAACCTCTTTCCCGAACTCCCGTCGTAGTTCGGCCCTCGTCATCTTGGTGTCCTCAAGGACGTCGTGAAGGAGCGCGCTCACAATCGCCGCCGAGTCGAGCCTGAGCGAGATGAGGATTTCGGAGACCTGCAGGGGATGAACGAGGTAGGGTTCGCCGCTCTCCCGGAGCTGACCCTTATGGAGTGCAGCGCTCTTGTTGGCGGCGCGCAGAATCGCCTTCTGGGCCTCCTGAGAGTAGGAGTCGAGAATGGTGCTGAACTCCTTGATCGTCGTTACCATCTTCTTCCCGAGACCACGCGATCGTGACC
Source organism: Spirochaetales bacterium (assembly GCA_028284845.1). Lineage (GTDB taxonomy): Bacteria > Spirochaetota > Spirochaetia > DSM-27196 > SLST01 > SLST01. The sequence continues at coordinate 4,420 of JANQQY010000533.1, read as the reverse complement.
GGCGAGGTCGCGATGCTTCTCAATCTCCTTGAATCCTGCCTCCGCCATTATCCCCTGGGCTCGCTCCGCCTGATCGGCCCCGATCTCCACTAAGATCCGCCCACCGGTCGCTATTCGATCGATGGCATCCGATATCAGTCTGCGCACGACGCCGAGACCGTCCTCTCCACCTGCGAGTGCGAGCTGCGGCTCCGGCCAATCAGCCGAGGCAAGCCTCTTGTATTCATTGTCGGTCAGATAGGGCGGGTTGGCCGTCAGAATGTCGAATGGGGCGTTCTGCTCCACCCGATCCAGGAGGTTTGATTGGGTGAACTCGACCTGTGCGTCCAGGGCGCTTGCATTCCTCCGCGCTATCGTCAGCGCCTCTCCAGAGAGATCTGACGCTGAGACCGTCGACTCCGGTCGCTCGAGCGCGATAGTGATCGCGACGCAGCCACTGCCCGTGCAGGCGTCGTGGACATTGGCCGGCCGGTGGGCATCGATCTCCAGTAGGCAGAGGTCAACAAGAAGTTCGGTCTCAGGCCGCGGAATCAGGACCACAGGGCCAACCCGGTAGGTGCGTCCGTAGAACTCTCGAGTGCCCGTTACGTAGCTCACCGGCATGCCCGATGCGCGGGCCTCAACAAGTTTGCGAAACTCGTCTTGGGACTCGTCCGAAATCGGATCTGGTAGCGACGCAAGAACCTGCTCTCGAGATGCTTTGAGCGCGGTACCCATCAGGACAAGCGCGTCAAGGTAGGGAGTCTCCGCGGTGTAGGCCGGTGCATCGACGAGCTCGGTTCGAAAGCGCTCGGAAGCGTCGTGCAGGAGGGCTCTGATCGTCAGGCGGTGTGCGTCAGCTGTCTCGAAGGTAGGCCTCGCTGTCGGTGATCTTGAGCGTCTCGATCGCCTCGTCAAGTTCGCCCTGAAGGATGGAATCAAGCTTGTAGAGGGTCAGATTGATCCGATGATCTGTGAAGCGATTCTGAGGAAAGTTGTAGGTCCGAATCCGTTCGCTTCGGTCTCCGCTCCCTATCTGGCTTCGTCGTGCCGCCGCCTCTTCCTCGTGACGGCGGTTCGCCTCCATCTCGTAGAGGCGCGCCTTTAACACGCGGAGAGCCTTCGCCTTGTTCTTGATCTGAGACTTCTCATCCTGGCACGTAACAACGAGACCCGTGGGAATGTGAGTGATTCGGACTGCTGAGTCTGTTGTGTTGACGCTCTGTCCGCCCGGCCCGGACGACCGGTAGACATCGATCCGAAGGTCTTCTTGATTGACCTGAACGTCGGTATCCTCGGCCTCCGGCAGCACCGCGACCGTCACCGCAGAGGTGTGGATTCGCCCACCGGACTCGGTCTCCGGCACTCGTTGCACCCTGTGGACACCACTCTCGTACTTGAGCTCACCAAACGCCTGCTTCCCATTCACCGAAAAGACAATCTCCTTGAACCCTCCAATTTCGGTCGGATTGCTGTTCAGGACCTCGATCTTCCAGCCGTGTGATTCTGCGTGCCGGTTGTACATCCTGTAGAGATCGCTTGCGAAGAGCGCGGCCTCATCGCCACCGGTTCCAGCGCGAATTTCCATAATCGCGTTCTTCGCGTCCATCGGGTCCTTCGGAACGAGCAGGACCCGCAACTGCTTCTCGATGCCATCGCGCTTCCCTTCAAGTTCGGAGAGTTCCTCTCGGGCCATCTCCTTCATTGAGGCGTCCGTCTCATCCTCAAGGAGCGACGTGGCGTCCTCGATGCCGGCGACGGTTTCTTTGAAGGCATCGTAGGCCTCCATCGTTTCGGTAAGGTGCGAGTGCTCCTGCATCACCTCCCGGTAGCGCTTCTGGTCCTTCGGCAGGTCGGGATCCATGATGAGCTTGTTGAGTTCACTGTATCGCTCTCGTAGCTGCTCCAGTCGTTCGATCATTCACCACCTCCCGAGTTCTCCTGTCGCGGTCGTAGAAACCCAAAGAGGCTGCCGCAGAGTCCGCCGGCGATGTGGGCGAACTGAGAGACACTATCGGCCTGAAACGCCGTTACCACTTCGCGGGTAACATAAAGCAGCACGACGAGGATAAAGGTCAGCGGTATCTCGCCCTTTCGGAAGTTGGTGAAGGATCCGAGCAGGATCATCATAAAGACGATTCCACTCGCACCGAGTAGTCCTGTCGAGAAAAGGAGGACGTTGAGGATGCCGGTGACGAGGGCCGTGACGACCATCATCACGAGGAGCGACCGCGAGCCGTACTTCTCCTCCAGGATGGGACCCAGAAGCAGGATAAACGCGAAGTTACTCAGCAGGTGCGTCCAGTTCGCGTGTCCGATCACATGCGTGAAGAGTCGAAGGTAGTCGATTGGGTTCCACAGGTTCATCGTCCCGCCCACAGAGAAGAACCCCTGCGTCAGCGCGGATCCGGTGAGTAGATCAAGGAGAAGTACAAGCGTGCTGAGGAGGGCGAAACTCAGTGTTACGGGTGCGTTGTAGGTTATCTTCATGCCTGACCTACACGTCGAGATCAAGACCGACGGGGCAGTGATCTGAGCCCAAGACATCAGCAAGGATGTCTGCTTTTCGTACGAGGCTCGCCGTCGCCTGGTCAACGCAGTGGTAGTCGATTCTCCAGCCTACGTTTCGCTCGCGCCCCTTCGTGAAGTAGCTCCACCAGGTGTAGTGCTCGCCCTCAGATGTGAAGATGCGAAAGGTGTCCACGTAGCCGGCACCAACAAATCGATCCATCCATTCCCGCTCCTCGGGAAGGTAGCCGGGATTCTTCTCGTTCTGTTTTGGCCGAGCGAGGTCGATCGGCTTGTGCGCCACATTGTAGTCACCACAGAGCACAACACGGCGCCCCGACTTGACGAGCGCATCGCAGCGTTGTTGGATTGCCTCGCAGAATCGTAGTTTGTAGTCGAGCCGCTTCCCGCCGTCCTGACTATTCGGGAAATAGGCACCTATCACGGTGAACTCCGGGTACTCCGCCTCCAGCACTCGGCCTTCGGCATCAAACTCATCAATCCCAAGCCGGCGCACGTCTCGCGGCTCCTCTTTACTGTAGAGCCCAACGCCGCTGTAGCCCTTCTTCTCCGCCGACGACCAATAGATGTGGTAGCCGTCTACTTGGGTCAACGTCTCGTCGAGTTGTTCCGGTTGTGCCTTGGTCTCTTGAATGCAGAGCACATCGGGGGACTCGGAGGCGAACCACTCAAGGAATCCCTTCTTCGCAGCGGCGCGAATACCGTTCACGTTCCAGGAGAGAATCCGTTTCATAGAGGCAAAGAATACCGCAATCTCGCCGCACGCGAATAGACGGCCTCTTACGCGAGATCCGGATCGATGCTCCACCCGTGCCCGGAGACGCCCTCTGCGGTGGAGGTGGTGAACATCACATCGGGGTTGAGGAGGCCCTCCGGATCAAAGAGCCGTTTCACCGCACGCATCGCACGAACAGCGGAATCGCTCCACTCCAGATCGAGGAACGGCGCCCGGAGTCTGCCCATTCCGTGTTCGGGGCTGATCGATCCTCCGTACTCGCCCACGAGAGTGTACACCTCGAGTGCCGTCTCCCAGAGAGCTTCCGAATCATCTGAGTCAAAGAGCGGGCGTAGATGGAGATTCCCGCTTCCGGCGTGCCCGTAGATCGGGGTGACGATCTTGCGTCGGTCGAAGATCGCCGTGAGATCTCCTATCAACGACGATAGATCCGATGGGTCGGCGCCAATGTCGTTGACGACCGAGTAGGCTCGCTTCGCGCCCATTGACGCGCGGCGAATCCGCAGCAGAATCGTCTTTCGCTGTTTCCAGAGGAATTTGATCGCGGCGGGTTCTGTTTCGATCGATGGTTCCGGATCGAATGCGCGGACGGCCTCTTCGGCGACAGCGCGTACTGAGTCGTCGCCGGACCACTCGCAGAGGAGATGCGTTTGGCCCGGGGAGAATGTCTCGCTGTCCAGATACCGCAGGGCAGATGGGAGCAGGATCTCAATTGCGGCGGCCGTAGATCGGAGAGCGAGGGATGCCTCACAGGCCGCCTCGGGAGAGCCGAACCGGAGGACGGCGGCCGCAAACCTCTCTGGCAGGCGCGCCGGCGCGAAGACCGCTTCCGTGACGATCCCGAGCGTTCCCATCGCGCCGGTGAGTAGCCGCGGGATCGCAAGCGCCGGTTCACGGCGATGGTCTGCAAGGGCGAGCAAATCGTAACCCGCCGCGCGTTTCTGATCCCGGCGTGCCTCGAGCTGAGCCAGGAGCGTCGGGTCGCTACAGATCTCCCAGGCGATGTGGCGCAGTCCGTCGGTGAGAGAACGCGGAATCGATCCGGGGTCTCGCGTGTCGATGATCGTGCCGTCGGAAGTGATAAACCGAAGCTCTCGAACGTAGCGATGAATGGCTCCGTGGCGAAGCGCATGAGGCCCGCTCGCGCGTGTTGCCACGTTGCCTCCAATGCAGGAA
>JANQQY010000531.1 GCA_028284845.1 Spirochaetales bacterium | reverse complement strand
CGCTTGTCCTTCGTGCGCCGGATGGTCTCCACACCCTCAATGACCCGATAGATCGGGATGACAACGAGATTCGCAAGGAGGAGCGCACCGACGATGCCGGCAACCACGGCGAATCCCGCGATTAGGAGGGTCAGTCGAAGGATGGTCTGCTGCGCGCCGCCGATCTGCTCGACGATGATATCGGTCGCGACGCCGAGCCGAACGGCTCCGCGGAAGTAGGTTAGCGCTGCGAGATCACCTTCGTCCAGCCGGTCTATCTCCTCGCTTGAGAAGGGGAAGAAGTTGATGTCCGGCTCAGCAACAATCTGGTAGAAGACGTAGTCACTTTCGATCGAACTGTAGTCGTCTGCTGTGAAGAAGGGGTAACTGACGACCTGAGCGTTCTCAAATCCTTCGTAGCGCGTACCGTCCAGAGCCGCCCTCGCCTCCAGAACGTCGGCCTCCAGTTGATCGATACTTCCGGGGATCGTGTAGGTCGGGGTTGTGATGAGCGCGGGGGGGCGGGTCAGAGCATCCGCTCGGACGATGGCCAGCGCATCCGCAACGACGCTCTGCAGTCCGGCGGTCACCTGCGCATTCTTCGCTCTGAGTTCCGCCTGGAGCCGGGACCGTGTCACCTCGAGCTCCGGCCGCGCATCTTCATCCGCCTGGTTGATCTCCCGACGCAGCTCATCCTCGCGTGCAAGCGTCAGCTCCCGGTCTTTCACCAGCGCGTTGAGGCGGCTCGCGCCAAGAGCCTCGACGATCGCCTCCAAGAGCTCGAGATCGCGGGAGACCTCGTCGTCAAGGATTGTCTGTCCAAGGGCGAGCCCTCCTACATCCTCCACGTCGGCGAACTCGGACGGAGTCAAAATGCTCCGCACGAGTCCTTGAGCGGCACGAGATGTGCGGAGTTCTTCAGCGAGCGTTGCATCGACCTCGACCTCAGCCAAGACCGAAGAATCATTCGTTGCCCAGATGTAGTTTGGGCCGTCCGGCATCTCTTCCGGGGCGAACTGCGAGCGTGGTCCTGAAACGGTCGCATAGATCGCCTCATCCATGGCCGCAGCACTTTCCGGAAGCTCCTCAAGGTCGAGGATACCGAGCTCTGGATCAAGAAGAGGGTTCCGTGCACGAGAGACAATGCTTTCCAAGAGAACGTCCACTCGGTCGGTGAGACCACGAAGAAGGACCTGCTGCTGCTCCTGAAGCGTCCTGCTTCCAAGGAAGAAGGAGACGCCTGCCACGACCGCAACGACCAGCAATACGACGAATGAGGCGAACTTCGCCCGAAGACCTAATCCCTGTTTCTTCACTTGGCGTATCCTCTGCTCCGTTCCTGCAATAGAGCCCCTGTCACCCGCAATGAGGGCACGTGCCTGGAGGCGCAACTGGGCGCCCTCTCTCGCCACGACAACCAATCGGCTTCCTGAGAAAACCGCAACGCCTGCCATCAAGAGGAGGACGATCCACGCCGCGGCGTTGGTCGGCGTGATGGGAAGTCGTTCGAGCGTTGTCACGCCAAAGTCAGGCTCCGGAATGACCGTGAACGCTCCAAACTTCACCGTTCCGTTTCGCTCAATTGAAAGGGCCGATGGCGCGAACTCGAGTCCGCGCTCCGAGTGGAAGAGACCCAAGCGGTAATCGCCGGTCGCAATATCATCCAGGAGCGGCCCGCTCATGTTCCGATCATCAAAGATCCGGTAGCCTGGGCTCGACCGATCAAACACGTAGTCGAACGGTGCAACCCCGTCACGGTCGAGCACGACCTGATTGATCACGCCGTTCGCGGTGAACCCGCGCCCCACGATGCTCATGGCGTAGCGGCCAAGCGGATCGGGAATAGCGAGCACTGTGGTGATGATCGTCACCGGGATGTACTTGTTCATCCGGACCAGAAGCACCGACGGCTCGCCAATGTTTCCCACGCTGTCGACAGCCGTAACTGCCAGGGCCCAGAGTCCATTGTCGTAATTCTCTCGGCTGATCGTATTGGCGGTTACGCGCACCGTTTCCGGCGGTGCGATCTCCGGAAGATCGAACGGATCGATCTCTGCCGTCTCCTCCGCCAGATAGATGAGGTCGGTGAAGTAGGTCTCCACCAGGTCGTCCTCCGGCGGCTCCCATCGCAAAGTGAACGTATTCGATGCCAGGAATCCGTCCTCGTCGAGCGTAGGACGATCGAATGATACTCGCCCCGGCGGTGTAGTGTCGCGGAAGTAGGTGAAGGTTCCAGGGGACGACCAGTTCCCCGCGCGATCGAGCGCCCTGATCCGAAGGAACCACTCCCCGTCATCCGTCGCCTCAAAGGCCGCTGCTATCTCCCGTGTAGCGGCCGCCGGAATGGGGACCGGTTCCTCGGCGTCACGCGACCATGTAAACGCGTAGCCAACAATACCGGCTGCGTCGACGTCCGGGGACCAGGCGAACCCCGCCTCAGACGAGCGGCTCCTGCTTCCCAGCTCAAAGGTGGTGCCCCGTACAATCGGTGGAAGCGCACGCTGGTCGGGCTCGAGGTATCCAATCGATGTGGCTCCGCTCTGAGAGCCCGACGAACGCTGATGCCAGAAGAAGTGTGCCTTCCCGCCCACAGTCGCAGCGGTTGGAAAGAGAGCGTTGACCCGCATCTCCGGCCGTGTGAGTTCGAGCCACTCACCAACTGTGAACTGGTAGAGGACGACCCCTCCTCCATACTCCGGGCTGGCGTAGGCAACCACGTACCGGTCATCTCCGACTATCAATGGAACGGGCTGATTGTAGGCGATCCGCGCGTCTCTGCTGCGAAGGCCATTCGCCGTCAGGACCTCAAGATCGCCACTGATATTTCCGTAGCTGTCGAGCGACGTAACGATAATCTGACGCGTCTCGTCTGTTTCGAATGCCTCTGCGGCTTCGAACGAGAGGAAGGAACCGTCCCGGGAAGGCGCCGGGCGCCGCATCGTGAGGTCGCGATAGAGCGGCACTCCGATCGCGGCGGAACCGGTCTGCGATATTCGGAGGTGAGCGTGGTCGATCACGAGGCCGGACTCGCGTAATTCGATCGGCCGCTGGCTCTCATCAATCCCATCCAGAGGGAGTCCGGGCACTCCATCTGTGAGCGTACCGGCAACAGGATCACGAGCTGCCCAGGTCAATCCTCCGTCCTCACTAAAGAGCGAGTAGATCTGCGGAGTCTGTGAAACGAATTCGTTCTGGGTGCGACCGGTCTGCTGCCCCACGACGTAGAAGACGTCCCGGTTTCCAATGACCGTGTGCGAACCTTCGCGATACGGTCCGACCTCTGTGACGTCCAACGGCAAGGCTCTGGGTTCGCTCCAGGTAATCCCGTCGTCGCTTCGCAGGTAGACGACACGGGCCGTGCCGGCGAGC
>JANQQY010000524.1 GCA_028284845.1 Spirochaetales bacterium | reverse complement strand
CGCACATACGCACGGCATCGTACGACAAGGAAGACTGCTCTTTGACTTCCACGCACGACCACTATCCGCCCGCGCCTGGGCGGACAACCCGGAGAAGCTCTACCTCCATCTTAAAGGTCCAAGTCTTGGCGGTGTCACGCCATCCGGATGGGAGTGCGATGCACTACCCTTCCTCGTGGAGATTGACAATTGGGGCGGCTACTCAATCGATCCATCCGAGTTTGCGGATGAAAGCAAACGGGTGGCTGCCGGACGCTGGGGATGGGATGACATCGCATGGTTTGCACACCAGAGCGATCCCGACCGACGTTCGTTCTTGGAGTACGCCCACCGATGGACAAATGCGATCCACCCCGATGCCTTTTTCCAGATGCCTGTGAGAAGGACGTTGGACCGTGCGGCGATGGAACGAGAGAGCGTCAACGGCGAACGCCAAACGGTGGACAAGTATCACGCCAACACGATCTCCGCGGAGGCACCGTTCGCGTACGGCGACGAGGATGCGATTGCGGCGATATGGAAGCGGGACGAGGCTCCTGTCTGGATTGACGAATGGCACGAGCTGCTCCGCCGGAACGCCGGCTCACACCCGGCAGGGATGCATCCCGACCCGCCGGTGGTGCTCGTCGGCTCACTTCAGCGGCAGCTGGGAGGCATTCCTGGTGAGTCGTTCGACCCGTTCAGCAGGATGACGCCGAGTGGCAACCAGACCTACACGATGGCGCTTGTCATTCCGGATCCCGGTGAATGGGAGTTCACGATCTCCGTTGGAGGCACGATGACCGACCTGACGCGACACTCCGGCCTCGCCGGGGGAAGACCGTTTCGTCTGCGGACGGAGCGCCGCAACGAGTGTGTGCTCCTGCGCTATGCCTATCCGGAGCGCGTCGTGGATGCCGTTGATGCAACCGGCCGGAAGATGGCTCTATAGGATCGCAAGGAGATCGACTGAACGAGTGGAGGGAGTATGCCGGAGATCAGACAGGACTTCGCATGGTGGTGTTTCCAGGGTTCCGGCTTGGAGCCGAAGGAACTGCTTCGGGAAGCAGCTCGAATCGGCTACGCAGGCGTGGAGCTCGCGGATCCTGATCTCTGGCCGCTCATACGAGAGGCCGGGCTCCGGGTCGTCTCCGCAGGCGGGCACGATTCCATTGAGTCGGGACTCAACCGACAGGAGAACCACGACCGCATCGAGAAGGAGGTCACGAGGAAGGCGCAGCTTGCTAGCGATTGGGATGTGCCGCACCTGATCTGTTTCAGCGGAAATCGGGATGGTTTAGACGACGAGCGCGGCGCGGAGACAACCGCAGAGGGGCTCCGACGGCTTGCACCAATCGCCGAGCAATCCGGCGTGACGCTGGTCCTTGAGCTCCTCAACAGCAAGGTAAATCACAAGGACTACCAGTGTGATCAGACCGAGTGGGGTGTCAGAGTATGTGAGATGGTGGGCTCTCCGAATGTGAAATTGCTCTACGACATCTACCACATGCAGATCATGGAAGGTGACATCATCCGCACCATCGAGCAGCACCACCGGCACGTCGGTCACTATCACACCGCAGGGAACCCCGGTCGTCACGAGATCCACAGATCAAATGAGCTGAACTACGGACCGATCTTTGCCGCGATCCGAGAGACCGGCTACACCGGATGGATCGGACATGAGTTTGTGCCTCTTGGAGATCCCATTGAGTCGCTTGAGGCCGCGTACAAATTGGTCTCTTCTCCCGAGCACTAAGAATAGTTTAGTGCAGCTATGAGTTCGATTTCCGCGTTAGCGAAAGTGAGCGCGTCCGCTGGATATGGAACGGATCAGGGCCGATTCCCAAGGACACGGTGATGGGTAACGACACCGTCTATCTCGATATCGTTCCGAATGACCGAATTGTTATCGCCTACACCATGCTGATGGGAGAGTACCGATTCCCGTCCTCACTGCTTACCTTCGAATTCGTTCCTCAAAGTGGGGGCACACGCCGACTCTTGAGCTCAGCGCAGACCGCGTCTTTGAGGCTCTTGGAGATGCCAGCCGGCGTCGCATACTGGAATTGCTGGACAAGCAAGCTCAGTCTGTGTCCGCGCTTCGGGAGCCGCTGGGGATCTCGCTTGCGGCAGTCGTTCAACATCTCCAAGTCCTTGAGTCGAGTGGGCTGGTAAGCACAACCAAAGTTGGGCGTGTAAGAACGTGCCGTGTTGCGGGAGAAGGTCTCGCGATCGTCTCGAATTGGATTCAAGAGAGGAAGGCCGGGTTGGAGCGAAGGCTCGACCGACTTGGCGAAGAGATGGAGGCGGAAGGGCGTTCCAATCAGGAGGGCTGATTGCCGTCTATTCTTCGAGGGGAACGGGCAAGACGAGGTGGATCGCCGGTGGTGCGTCGGATCTTCCGGGGGTGTCTTCATCGAGCATTCTGGCAAGCAGGTCACCGGCAGCAAACCCAAAATCGTAGACGGGCTGGAGCGCTCTTGCCACCGGCCGTTCGGGCATCGGCGTGTCGACATCGCGGAAGGTGACGATAGGAACGTCGTAGAACCGTCCTGTCTCCTGCTCCATTCGGAGGAATGAAGAGTAGAGACCGGAGTTTGCGATAAAGAGCCCGTCGAACTCGGGAGCGCTGTCGAGAAGGTAGGCGAGT
>JANQQY010000517.1 GCA_028284845.1 Spirochaetales bacterium | reverse complement strand
CGACCCGGCGGTCTTCAATGCGATCTTCAAATCGCTCCGCGAGAATCTTCTGAGGAAGTAGCGTGGGCGTAGAAGAGAGAATCAAGCTCTTTGGAATGTCTCAGGCGCTGGTCGAGCGCGACCTCGACAAGATCGAGAACCGGCTCAAGGTCGATCTCGGTCGGGCAGAACCAGACTCGAAAGATGAAGCCTACTACCCGCAGTTTGACCTCGCGCTTCGAGTCGAAGCGGCGGAGATGGGCGAGCACTATGAGCTCTTCTATTGCCTGGAAACGAGCATTCGAAATCTAGTTGCTGATACTCTTGAAGGGGCACACGGCGAGGCGTGGTGGGATGCCTGTGTTCCCAATCCGATCCAGACGAACGCCAAGGCGAATATTCAGCGCGAGATTGATTCGGGGGTAACCCTTCGATCGGAACGGGACATTGACTTCACCACTTTCGGAGAGCTCGGTGAGATCGTTCGCAACAACTGGGAGAACTTCGACACGATCTTCTCTAGCCAGAAGGCGTTCTCGAAGATCATGACGAGCCTCAACCAGTTGCGGGGGCCGATCGCCCACTGCTGTCCGCTTGCTGAGGACGAAGTGGTTCGCCTGAAGCTGACTGTCAAAGACTGGTTCCGCTTGATGGAATAGGCCCGGGCTGCGGCCTAACAGGCCGTTCAACCGGACCCTCTTGACGGTGGCGATCTTGCGTCGTGGTACCCTGCTAGAGAGCCAGCCGTACCGGACCTACTCGGCACGTGGCCGAGGGCGGGCAAAGGCGTAGCCGGTAGGCCGCTAGACTAGATGGAAGTGTCTGGGTTTCCCCTTTGTATAGATACCTCGACCCTAACGGGCCCACGCGCCACCCATCTCGTGACGAGGTCATTTGTCGGGCAAGTACCGACGGCGTAGTCACGGCCCTCGTTCTAGACGCAAACGTTTGTTTGGAACTGGCGGCTGTGGGAAGAACCAGTTCAGTTAGCGACTCGTCGGCTCAGGCGCTCCGATTCGTTCAACAGGTCGCTGAATCCGGGGTCGATGTAGTGCCAGGCTTCGGGCTTGCTGAACTCGCCTTTCAGCGGGTCGGCTGGAAGCTTGAGCGGGACCGGCTCGAATCCCTTGAGCGGGCAATCTCCTCGGCGCTGGATTCTGCACTTGTGCGCAATGATCAGCCCGAACCTTCTGTAGTCTCTGATGAAACAGATTTCGTGAACGTGAGTATGTTCGAACCCCTCGTGCCGCTTCTCCAGGTCTTCTACGCGAGCTTGTTGAAGGTATCTTGCTTGGCTGCCACAGGGTTGGACAGAGCCAGGGCGGTTCGAAACGTTGAGGCGTACCTCGATTGGGCTGCGGATGAGTTCGGGTGCATCGCTGCCTTGCCCCTACAGGCAGCTGTAGCGATCTTTGGCGGCGATTCACATGCGCGGAAACTGATCGGCGCGGGGTCGGCGAAATCGACACAGCAGGCTGTATGGAGCGGGGCGTGGGACGTCTTCTACCTGCACCAGCTCTACAACCTTGCGCTCATCGAGATTGAGGGTCTCCCTCAACACCCCATCTTCGTTACTCAAGACCGAGCATGCTACGAGATCTTCACGAAGTCGCGCCTCCAAGGAGCGATCCGGCTCGAACTCGAGCGTCTGCCACAGATAGTGAGCATCTCAAGCGACTACCCTCACTACCGAGGTAGAGAAGATGACCTGGCAGCCATCTTCAAGGACACGGCCTTGTCACGAATCGACGGATTGGTAGCCGGTACTCGCATGACACAGGCGCACTTGGACGGAGCGATCGTCGAACTTGAAGGAGCCGTGTAGCTTGGCCGAGCTTCCCAACGGGCAGCCTAACGAGGGTTGCAGCGGACCACCGTACGCGGCGCCGGTCCTGGGTGTGTAGAATCATGAACCTACTAGGCGGGTGTTCCAGCCAGCCGCCAAGTCGGCGGCCGCTGAACGCCTAGTCCGTTAGGCAGCTACGACCGCATCTGTCACAGCGAGCGGCGACGATGAACCGCCATGACGACAGGCTTCACTAGAACGTGTATCAGGTTGTCAACGTACCTGACGCCGCCGCGGAGCTGACGGAGCAGCTTGGAACAAAGCCGAAGTTCTGGTTTCGATCCGAAGGCACCGTTCCGACTCTCTTCAAAGAGGCTCGGCCCGGTACCGGAGAGGATTGGGCCGAGAAGGTCGCGGCGGAACTCGCCGCACTTCTCGACCTACCGCATGCAGACTACGATCTTGCAGAATGGCGTGGCCGGCGTGGAACCATTACTCCCAGCTTCGTTCCATCAGGTGGGCGGCTCGTCCATGGGAACGAGCTCATCGCCCAAGTCATTGAAGACTACCCGGAACAAGACTTCTTTAGAGTGCGCCAACACACTCTTGGTGTCGTGATGGCGTTCGTGTCTCTCGACATCGTTGCGGTGCCGATGGGCTTCTCGGCGACGCCTTCAATCAGAAGCGGAGCTGATGTGTTCGCCGGGTATCTCCTGCTCGACGCCTGGATCGGGAACCAAGACCGTCATCATGAGAATTGGGCACTCATTCGTCACCCCCGAGGGGAAATCACTCTGGCGCCATCCTATGACCACGCTTCCAGTCTCGGTAGGAACGAGACTGATGAGACTCGGCGAGAGCGACTGACCACTCGGGACCAGGGCCGTTCACTTCCGGCCTATGTCGCTCGTGCCCGCTCGGCCCTGTACGCGAGCCCCGGCGACTCGAAGCCGCTTCAAACCGTTGAAGCGTTCAAGAGGGCGAGCGAAAAACAACCGGAAGCAGCGCTTGAGTGGCTTGATCGCCTCGCAGCTGTTTCTGATGACCAAATTGCGGCAATCTTTGCATCAATTCCTAAGCACCTAGTCTCGGAGTTGGGTGTCGAATTCGCCACCAAGATGCTTTCACTCAACAAAGAGCGACTTCTGCTCACTCGGGAGGCGACGAAATGAACGAACTGTTTCTCGCATGGCAGCACCCTGAGAATCGAAGTTGGCATCCAGTCGGAAAGCTCACCTCTGAAGAAGGAACGTACCTGTTCGTCTACACGCGGGGAGCACTGGCCCCTGGCTTTCAGCCACTCGGGCAGATGCAGGATCTCTACCGGCGGTATCAATCAACGGAGCTATTCCCATTGTTCGCGAATCGACTTCTGTCGCGAGCTCGGCCGGAATACCGCCACCTTCTTGAGTGGATTGACGTTGCCGAGGGTCAGGACGACCCAATTCAGGTTCTCTCCCGTACTGAAGGCGTTCGCGGAACCGACACGCTGACGGTATTTCCACGCCCGCACCCTGACAAGCACGGGAATTATCACGTCCATTTCTTTAGTCATGGCGTCCGTTACCTGCCACCTGCTGCAATCGAAACAATCGACAAGCTGCATCCAGGAGTCCGCCTCTATATCCAGCTAGATGTGCAGAACGAGTTCGATGAATGCGCAATCTCTCTCCGAACAGGCACTCCTCCCACGATCGTCGGCTACTGCCCACGCTACCTGGCTCGAGACTTCCGTCAGATCTTGGCACCCGCAGACGATGCAAGCTCAGTCGAGGTCATCGTCCACCGGGTCAATGTTGACGCGCCACTCCAACTGCGGTTGTTGTGCGTCATCGAAGGTTCGTGGCCGGAGGGTTTCGAACCCTGTGCCGGCGGCGACTACACCCCCCTGGCCTAAGGCCGTAGGCACACGGCTGCCGCCTTGTTGGTAGCCAAGCGGTCTAGCAAGGGCTTGCAGCTACCAACATACAGCTGGGTGCTACTGACTTGCGTGCTGTTCCGGCGTTGGGCTTCGGCAGCATCGCGCTGACTCAGCGCTGTCTGTTGCAGCTGAAGCCCGGTCCGTCAGGCGGCGCTCACCAGGTGTGCAGTGCGAGACCGGCGATCCATGTTTGCCGACGAGCTCGAAGAAACTCGATCAGGTCGAACTTCGATTGACGATCTCTAGCAGAAGTACGTCAACCAACCAGGTGTCATAGTCCTTCGAAGCGATCCTCTCCTATGTCGAGGGCTATGTTTCCGACGCCGACATCCGCGCGAAGAAACCGGAGTACTCGGACATGCAGGAGCGTGAGTTCGACAGATTGATCGAGCACCTTCGAGCCGGCCGCGGTGGCGATCTCGAGCCGTGGTACTCTGCGAGGGACCTAGCCGTACCGGATCTGCTCGGCACGCGGCCGAGGGCCGGCCAACGGCGCAGCCATTAGGCAGCGGAGCCGAGCCATGCGAAAGCTCTCGGAGATTCCTCCGGCATCTGAGGAATGCTGCGAGTCTCCCGAGGACGAGCGATCCCGCAAGATTGCGCTTGCACGAAGGCTCGAGGCTGCAGGCCACCAGGTCATCGCCGTGGGTCGAGCGCTTGTG
>JANQQY010000512.1 GCA_028284845.1 Spirochaetales bacterium | reverse complement strand
ACCACGTGACCGTTCTCTACGCCGGCGAGGTCATGGAGAGCGCACCCGTTGGTGATCTCTTCAGAACGCCCCTTCATCCCTACACCGCGGGGCTCCTCGCCTGCCTGCCGAGCGAGTCGGGTTCTCTCAACTCGAGACTCGCGGTGATTAAGGGCGTCGCTCCCTCGCTCGCCAAGCGGAGCGACGCTTGCGTCTTTGCTGAACGATGTCCACTCGCAACTGATGTCTGTCGGACAAGGAAGCCCCCGTTGGAACGCCTCCCGGATGGCCGGCAGATTCGCTGCTGGCGGCGCGAAGAGATCGAACAGGGACTCGATCCGGTCCATCGGGAGAGCGGCGTGCACGAATCGGTCCAACCAAAGGAAGCGCGGGTTCTGCGCGCTTCGCAGTTGTCAAAGACGTTCGCGGAAACCAGATTGATCGATTCGGTCTTGGGCCGGAGCAAGAGTGGCGTCCAAGCGATGCGAGACGTCTCGGTTGCGGTGAAGGAACGCTCTACCTTTGGTCTCGTTGGCGAGAGCGGAAGCGGCAAGACAACGCTCGCTCGTGCCCTTGTTGCCCTGACAGCGGCCGACGAAGGCTCTGTGAGTCTGCTCGACAAGCCAATCGGCCTCACACTACGATCTCGGGATCGCGAGGTCCTCAAGAACCTTCGAATCGTCTTCCAGAATCCGAATGACTCGCTCAACCCGTACAGAACGGTCGGACAGACGATTGCCCGCACCATCCGTCGGCTGAGTCCTGAACGACTGTCCCGGGCCGAACTCAAGGCGCGCGTGGTCACTCATCTCGATTCAGTGGGGCTCAGCGGCGACTACTACGGTCGACGTCCGGGGATGCTCAGCGGCGGAGAGAAACAGCGAGTCGCCATCGCGCGGAGCTTCGCGCCCCACCCGGCGCTCATCGTGGCGGATGAGCCGACTTCCTCACTGGACGTCTCCGTGCAGGCGGTGATCCTCAACCTGCTGAAGGACTTGCGCGCGAAGGAGGGAGCATCCTACGTTCTGATCTCCCACGATCTGGAAGTCGTTGCCTATCTCTCCGACTACATAGCCGTCATGTATCTGGGAGAGATCGTTGAACAGGGTGAGGCTGATGCCGTCCTCTCCTTCCCGTCCCACCCCTATACGGAGGCCCTGCTTTCGGCGGCACCGGTTCCAGACCCCTCGAATCGCGTTGAACCAATCAAACTCGGCGGGGAGGTTCCGTCGCCTCGTAACCGGCCAAGCGGGTGCCCCTTTCACACAAGATGCCCTCGCAAGGTCGGTTCGATCTGCGAGACCGAACTCCCCCCTGTCCGTGTCTCTGATAGCGGCCATCAGATCCGGTGCCATCATGAGTTGGACGCACTTGAGAGTATGCAGAAGGACGGTCCACCGGCATGATTCGCTACATTGTTCGGAGGCTCGCCCTTCTCCTGCTCACGCTTCTTATTACCTCGTTTATCATTTTCTCGCTCACCAATCTTCTACCCGGAGATATCGCCCGATTGGTGCTCGGCAGGGATGCATCGCCCACGGCGATCGAGAACTTCAACGAGGAGTTTGGCCTCGATCAGCCTCCGTTGATTCAATACACCCAATGGCTGGCCGGATTCGTGACAGCCGACTGGGGCCGTTCGTTCACTGCAGGCAGTCCCCCGGTGCGAGAGCTTGTCCTCACTCGGCTCGGTAACACCGCACGACTCGCCGGATTCACACTCTTGATCGTTGTGCCTATCTCGATCGCATTGGGCGTCTTTGCTGCTCTCAAGGAGGGATCACTCTTCGATAACACGGTCTCAGTCCTCTCGCTCTCCGTGGTTGGCCTCCCCGAGTTCGTGACGGGAATCGTTCTGATAAACCTGCTCGCTCTTGGGCTTGGCTGGTTTAATGCTGCTTCACTCGTGTCGCCCGGAATGTCATTTGGCGAATGGATTGGTGTTCTGGTGCTGCCGGCCATCACCGCAAGCCTCGTGCTCGTGGGATACATCGCACGAATGACTCGGGCTGGGATGCTGGAGGAGCTCGGCAAGCCCTACGTTCGCACAGCGATGCTCAAAGGGCTTCCCTGGAGGCGCGTCGTTGTTAGCCACACTCTGCGCAACGCCCTCTTGCCCACCATCGCAGTCATCGCACTATCGATTGGATGGCTGATGGGTGGACTGGTCGTTATTGAGAACGTGTTTAACTTCCCGGGAATTGGATCGTTACTCGTCACATCGGTGACGCAGAAGAATCTGCCGGTGCTTCAGGCAATCAGTGTGATCGTCGTGTTCTTCTACGCCGGGGCAAATCTCGTGGCAGACATTCTCTTTGGTGTCCTCAACCCGCGAATCCGATTCGAGTAGCGCCATTTGCGGACAACGCACGCAGTCGTATCACTCGATGACTGCCGAGTCCCCACCCGCTCGCTTCGCCGAATAGAGTGCCGTGTCTGCTCGACCGACGAGGGCGTCGGCATCGAGCGATCCGGACGGTCCGGTTGCCGCTCCCACACTGATCGTTACGGAGCCGGCCCGAGTGGCGGGATCAGAGGCAATCTCGCGAGA
>JANQQY010000511.1 GCA_028284845.1 Spirochaetales bacterium | reverse complement strand
AGACCCGGTGAAGAGGCAACGGCGTCTCGGGCGTTTCGCGGTCTTGATGGAGTCCGCTATTTTGTCGATACGGCTCAAGACACCGGATTCATCGAGCGTGCTCAGATTGGCCATGCGACTCATTAGGCACTTCTCGGTCATAACGATGGCTGTCCTCCTGGCAGCATGCGCTCCTGCCAGGACCTCTGAGGTACCGGTCAGTGAATCTATCGAAACAGACGAAACCGCACTCGCACCCCAGTCCATGTTCGCCCGGTGGCAACAGAGCCCGGACGATTTCGACGTAGCCGTTGAGGGAGAGATGGCTATCGCGGACGGCGAGTCCGTGACCGTGCTTGGCCTCACATTTGCACCAGCGGGTGACGAAGACTGGACAGACATAGTCGTCGCTAGTGGCCCGTCGACCAAGCCCATCGCAGAGACCCCTCTCAGCCGAATCCCTCCTTCCGGTGCCGCCCACCCCATCTACGCCTACTACCACGAGATCGTCTTGATGACCTCCGACGTATTCGGTGAGTGGAACGGTTACTTCTACGTCCACGATCACAACGGTAACGGACGGGATGAAGCCATCGCGATGCAGCTCGCCGGGTCGCATTTCGTTCCGGTCATCTACGAGTACCACGATGGCGAGTTCAAGAGCGTCATGCCTCATAGCGAGCGCGGGACGGTGACGCTCGGCTGGGAGGCACCGGCGCGGGGGCTGATTAACGTGTACGAGCGGGATCAGGCGGGCGTGCTGCAGCGGTTTGAGTATGCCTGGAATGATGATGCGGCGGTCTACGAGCTGCTGGGCACAGTAGCTTTCAGTTCCGCAGAAGAGGCTGAGCTCGGATTGCCCTCGTACGAACCGGAATAGCTAACGTTGGGGCTTTGTCGTACGCACACACCCACGGATTTGGTCAGAGATCGCGAAACGAGTCTGCGATCACTCGCGATAGAACGATTCGATAATCTCGCGGCGTGCCTCTGTCTCTGGGTCCGCGTCGAACTGTAGGACGGTCTCACTACCGTCGGTGCTGGTGATTCTGATCGCGTTCTGCTGTCCGAGTTCGTTGGTCAGGTGATGCCAGGCGATCAGCTCGGCGAGATCCTCGTACGCGGTGGTGGCCGCGTAGAGCGAAACGAATGGGGTCGTTGAGAGAGTCGCGTAAAGCGCTGCTGCTTAGTCAAGCTCGAGATACGGACCGCCATGGAGGCCGTAGTAGGTGATGCTGCGCCGACCTGGAAACTCGTATTCCGAAGCAGGAGTCGCGAAGTCTTGCCAGACGTCCATCACGAAGGCGTCGTCGGCTATCTCACCTTCCCACCCAAGCCACGAGAATGCGCCCTGAAGATAGGGCGTGACGCCCTCAGCGTAGTCGACGACGTGCGTTCCCTCGTGCAGGAGAATATGCATGAGGCCCTGGTACTCGTCGCCAACGACGGCCGTGATGGCGCCGTCGCACGCCTCGCAGTCGGAGCGTGCGAAGACGGTGTTTTCTCGGTAGGTAATCCAGTCGCTCAGCGAGAGGTCGAGCACTCGCTTGTTCAGGATCATGATGGTGTATAGCTCGCCATCGGGCGATAGGAGGGCTTCAACGAGTCCGCCGCCAATGAAGTTTTCTTCAAGAAAGTAGATGCCGACCGTGCGCGAGTTCATTGCCCGTTGAATCCGAGGGGGCAACTCTTCGAAGTGGCGTGAGAAGAGATCGATCTCAGCCGGATCGGGCTGATAGCGAGTGTAGGAAAGCGAGTCCAGTTCCTCCAGGTAGGCAAGGACAAAGTCGGGCATCGGCCCTATTCGATCGACAACCGTTGACGCAGGATCAAACTCGTAACTTTCGAGCCGAAACACCAGAGGATGATTCGCCATCAGAGCCTGCGACTCCGAGTCGACGTTCGACCGAGTCACGGCACACGCGGAGAGAAGTGCGAGAAGCGTGCATAGAATCGCGGCTAACCGCACGTCGGAGCCAAACTGATGCCTCATTCCGGAGAGTCTAGCCGACATCTACTGGGGAGGCTACCTTCCAATCTGGCACAGCGTCCAACTCGCCGCCAGTCGTTGTATCGCGACAACTTTTGCGCTTATGTGAAACAAATCACAATAAGTAGCCGAGTGATCTCTTAACCCTCTTGCGGGTTCTCGCCAATTTCTCTATAGTGACGCAATGCTACACAGCCAGGGGCGACTCCAATTGGCCCTGGATTATTACTCCCAGGAGAGGTGCTATGCCTAAGAAGATGGTGACGATCGACGGCAACGAGGCCGCGAGTAACGTCGCATATGCGTTCAGCGAGGTCGCGGCGATCTACCCGATCACGCCGTCGTCCACGATGGGCGAGATGGCCGACGCATGGGCGGCCGCCGGCAAGAAGAACATTTTTGGCGAAGAACTACGTGTCATTGAGATGCAGTCGGAAGCAGGCGCCGCGGGAGCCGTGCACGGCTCACTTTCTGCCGGTGCGTTGACGACGACCTTTACCGCAAGCCAGGGACTGCTCTTGATGGTTCCGAACATGTTCAAGATCGCCGGCGAGATGCTCCCGACGGTCTTTCACGTTTCAGCCCGCTCGATTGCGGCACAGTCGCTCTCGATCTTTGGTGACCACTCGGACGTCATGGCTACGCGCCAGACCGGCTTCGGTCTGATCTCAAGCGCGAGTGTCCAAGAGGCCCAGGACATCGCGGCGATCACTCACCTCGCCGCCTTTGAGGCAAAGATCCCGTTTGTTCATTTCTTTGATGGATTCCGGACATCGAGTGAAGTCCAAAAGATCGAGCAGATCGACTACGAGACGTTAAAGGGCATGCTCGACATGAAGTACGTCGAAGAGTTCCGTGCCGGGGCGATGCGACCGGACAAGCCGTTCGTGAAGGTCGGTGCGCAGAACCCGGACGTTTACTTCCAGGGCCGTGAGACGGTCAACCGGTTCTATGAGGCGGCTCCCGCGATCGTAGAGAAGTACATGAACATGTACGCCGAGAAGACGGGCCGACAGTACAAGCTGTTTGAGTACGTAGGTGACCCGAAGGCTGAGAAGATCATCATCGCGATGGGTTCAGCTGTTGAGACGATCGAAGAGACGGTGAAGCACCTCGTGAAGGCCGGCGAGAAGGTGGGTGCTATCAAGGTCCGCCTCTACCGCCCGTGGAGCCCGGAGCACCTCAAGGCTGCGATGCCTGACACGGTGAAGAAGGTCGCGGTCCTCGATCGGACCAAGGAGCCGGGTGCGCCTGGTGAGCCGCTCTTCCTCGACATCGCAAGCACCTTTATGAACGCCGGCCTCACCATCATCGGTGGACGCTACGGCCTCTCGAGCAAGGAGTTCACGCCAGAGATGGTGAAGGCGGTCTACGACCACCTGGACGGCAAGTGCACGCACGACTTCACCGTCGGTATCAACGACGATGTGACCCACAAGTCTATCGAGGTTGGCGAGCCAATCGACACCGAGCAAGAGGGCATCACGCGCTGTAAGTTCTGGGGCTACGGCTCCGACGGTACCGTTGGCGCGAACAAGAACAGCATCAAGATCATCGGTGACGACACCGACCTCTACGCCCAGGGCTACTTCCAGTACGACTCGAAGAAGTCGGGCGGATTCACGGTCAGCCACCTCCGGTTCGGAAAGGAACCGATCCACTCGGAGTACCTCCTCACGAAGAGCGAGTTCATCGCCCTGCACCGCCACCAGTACATCGGCCAGTTCGACATCCTGCGCGGCATCAGCGAGGGCGGCACCTTCCTCCTCAACATCGGAATGGATCCGGAGAAGGTCTTTACCAAGCTCACCGCTGACATGCAGAAGACCATCATTGAGAAGAAGGTGAAGTTCTACACGATCGACGCCTCTCGGATCGCCAAGGATGTTGGTCTTGGCGGTCGTATCAATACGGTCATGCAGACGGCGTTCTTCAAGCTCTCTGGCGTTCTGCTTGAGGACGAGGCCATCGCGCTGATCAAAAAGGCCGTTGAAAAATCGTTCAAGTCGAAGGGTCAGGAAATCGTTGAGATGAACTGGCGCGCGATTGATGCGGCGATTGACGCCATCAAGGAAGTGCCGATTCCGGCAGAGGCTGGTGAAGGCGCCCCGATCTCCGCAATTGTCCCCGAGGATGCAGACGAGTGGGCCAAGACGGTCTTCGATCCCGTGCAGCGCATGGAAGGCGACACGGTTCCAGTCAGCGCGATGAGCATCAACGGCGCCATCCCGACCGGTACAACCAAGCTCGAGAAGCGCGGCAAGCAGGGTTCGATCCCGGTGAAGTGGATGGCCAAGAGCGAGCTGATCGAAGGCATGGACGTGCAGTTCGACACTCCCTACTTCGAGTACCCCTCGAGCTGTCAGGGTTGTGGCGAGGTCGGCTACATCTACATGGCCACCCAGCTCTTTGGCGACCGCATGATCATTGCAAACGCCACCGGGTGCTCGTCGATCTACGGCGGCACCTTCCCAACTGTTCCGTACACCACGGATGAGAAGGGACGCGGACCAACATGGGCAAACAGCCTCTTTGAGGACAACGCCGAGTACGGCTTTGGAATGCGACTCGCCGTCGATTCCAACCGCGCACAGCTCAAGACCAACGTTACGAAACTCCTTGAGTCGGGCACCGAGCCGGCGCTGGCAAAGGCCCTTCGCTGGAGCATCGACAACTGGTCGAGCGTCGCGAAGGAAGCGAAGGAGAACGCGGAGACGATCAAGGCCGAGCTCCCTGCCGCCCTCAAGGCAGCAAAGGGCGATGCCAAGGCGATAGTCGCCAAGATCGTCGAGCTCGAGGACTACTTCATCGACAAGAGCGTCTGGTGCTTCGGCGGTGACGGCTGGGCCTACGACATCGGCTACGGCGGACTCGACCACATCATGGCCAACGACAAGAACATCAACGTGCTCGTCGTTGACACCGAGGTCTACTCGAACACCGGCTTCCAGGCATCGAAGTCTACCCCGCGCGGTGCGATCGCCAAGTTCGCCGCAAGCGGTAAGAAGCTCGGCAAGAAAAACCTCGGCCTGATGATGACCACCTACGGCAACACCTACGTGGCAAGTGTCAACATGGGCGCCAACCGCGACCAGGTGCTCCAGGCATTCGTTGAAGCCGAGCGCTGGAACGGCCCATCGATCATCATCGCCTACGCACCATGTATTGGCCACGGCTACGACATGAAGCTCACCGGTCAGCAGTCCAAGGCAGCCGCCTCCAGCGGTTACTGGCCCATCTACCGCTACAACCCCGCCCACCGCGACCTGGGTCAGAACCCGTTCGTCTGGGAGAGCGAGGAAGTCAGCTCAGACTTCGTGGAGTACACCAAGGCAGAGGTCCGCTACCGCGCCCTCGAACTCTCGCAGCCTGAAGAGGCCCTGCGCCTCCGCACCCTCGCTCAGGAAGACAACAAGCGCCGCTTCGAGGACATCAAGAAGCTGGAGAAGGAAGAGTAAGTCGGGAGACCGACGAGGTAAGACGGGCCGCCTGTGAGGGCGGCCCGGTTTGATTGAACGATTGATGCGGCCCGCCGGAAGGCGGGCTGTTTTGCGTGTACGCAGGAAGTGGTTGCGACGAGAAGACTGGGCGCGTCGAGGCGATTGCCCCGATCGTCAGATCTGGCTATTATGGCCGTATGAAAACAGCCAATGTATCCACAACAAAAAACAGACTGAGCAGCATCCTTGCCGAGGTAAAGCGTGGCGAAACCTACCTGGTTTTGGATCGCAATGTGCCGGTGGCTCGGATCGAACCGCTACAGGACGTGAGTGAGAAGCTTGGCTCGCTTGTCTCAACCGCCAAGGTGGTTCTACCTCGTACGAAACTGGACGTGAGCACGTTCCTGCAGACCGATCGGTACACCCTACCGAACGGTGCCTCGGCTGTGAGTGCTCTTCTTTCGGATAGGGACGAGGAAACGTGAGGTACTGGGACGCCTCCGCCCTCGTTCCCCTGATCGTTAACGAACATGCTTCGGCGCAAAGTCGAGAGCTGCTCCGAATGGATGGGGAAATCGCAACCTGGTGGCTGTCCAAGGTCGAGTGCGCGTCTGCCCTTAATCGACTATCGCGCGCGGGGCAGATGCCGGAGAACTACCTGCGCGACTGCCTATCGAGCCTGGAACTTCTCGCGGACTCCTGGATTGAGATTCAGCCGGTGAGTGAAGTCCGGTCAATTGCGCTCCGTCTTCTTCGGCTCCACGCGATCCGTACGGCGGACGCGATGCAGCTGGCCAGTGCGATCGTAGTGGCTGGAGAGGATCGGCACGCGACGCAGTTTGTGTGTTACGACCGTCGACTCGATGAAGCGGCCGATCGCGAAGGGTTTCGCGTTGTCGGTGTTGAATGACTCGAAGGGGTGAATGAGTCCGAATCGGATCGATCCACCTCGGATTGGCACAGCTCATCTCGGTCGTGACGCCGGCGATCGCTCGGCCCGCGGAGTGTCGCCCTACTCCACGTCGTACTAATCGCCGTTTCACAAAGCCGAGGGGTGCGATCGCCAAGTTCCCCGCGAGCGGGAAGAAGAACCTCGGCCTGATGATGACCACCTACGGCAACACCTACGTTGCAAGCGTCAACATGGGCGCCAACCGCGACCAGGTGCTCCAGGCATTCGTTGAAGCCGAGCGCTGGAACGGCCCATCGATCAT
>JANQQY010000507.1 GCA_028284845.1 Spirochaetales bacterium | reverse complement strand
CTACGGCGCTCACCCTCAAGTTCCAGGCGATAACGAGACGCCGGCGATCCTGTGGATGCCGAAGTTCCGGCTTGATTCGCAGACTCATCCATTCGCCTTACCTCCCATGTCACCGCACTCAATCTCGCCGAGCACCGCGTTCTTGGTGCTTTGGCTCGCAGTATCCAGATACTTGAGCGCAATCCTCTTTCGAATCTCTTTAGTCAAACGCGGAGAGTTGAGACCGAGCTTCCTGAGTTCGTTCGCGGTTTGAATCTCTTCGCGCAAATCAGTGTGCTCAAACTGATCGAGTCCCGAAACCTCCAGATCCACCTGATCATCGCGGGCGCTCGCGACCGTCTTGACCAGTTTTCCCACGAAGTCACGTAGCATCGAGCCATACGAACGCAATACTTCGTGTGTAACGGCGAAATCTCGTCTCTTCGCGACGCCCGATTGGCCGAGGTTTCGGGCCTCTCTGCCCCCTGCTTGCGTCATCAGATAGCAGACCCTGTAGATCTCGTCCTTCAAACGATCGAGATTGTCCGCGGCGATCTGAAAGACCTTCCCCTCCGGTTCGGTCCAACCGAATCGATCATCGGGCCCGAGTTGAATGTAGTAGGCTTCGCCAACCATCTGCTGCCAGTCGCGTTCGGAATAGACGACGGGCATGGCGAAGAGACCCATGTGCAAGGCCCACGACAATGCATTTGATTTGTTGAGGTGCTCCTTGGCAAGAAGTCCCGCCTTATTCGCCAACCAAAGTCCATCCGATACGGACATGCGCATCAGAGGGACTCTGCCTAGCCTAGCCAGGCCATGTCTGCCTTCAGACACGAGTCGGGCGTCGTCCGCCTCTCCTCCTTCCTCGCGTCGTACATAGACTCTGTAGCTGTTTCTATCGAAATGTGTCCATCGGGTTTCGCGTACCGACTGTGTGCTTTCGGGACGCGGCTGAAATTCCCTAGTGGAGCGTACTACTGCCCATTCGAACTCTCCCGAGTCGTCCCGGCTCCAGTTGACCAATTCGAGCGGCGAACACGGCGCTAAGTAGGCGCGAGAGGCGCCGGTCGCATCTTCCTCGGCCCTGCTTGCCGCATCTCCGTTGATCCCGGGGAAGTCGATTCTAACGTAGCTTTCTCCGAACACCAGTGTCTCGACGAACGTATGCCTCAAAAGTTCGAAGATACTGGTGTTTCTGCAATCGCAGTTTGCAACGAACTCATCATAGAAGGCTGCAGCTGAGCGTGTATTCGTTCTGCACTCCAACGTTGGCCGTGTCCGGAATAGGGTTGCGGCGTACCAGTCGATGCAGCTCCCGAGATAGTTCTCGTAGAAGACTCTTGCCAGTCTTTCTCCATAGACGTCGGCCGGTTCTTTCTGGCGCTTGACAAGATGCCGAGTCGCGTTTCTCCTTAGCTGCTCGCCCCCGACATACAGATCCCAGTACTGCTCCCACATCTCCTTGCGATCGCGGTACCGCGGATGTTCGGTATCTAGAAAGTCGATCAAGGCCTATTCTCCAGAGCTCTCAAAGCAGTCTTCCTCGTTGTTCGCCTGCTGTTTTTCGGGCCACGTGTTCGCCCCAAAGCAGGTAGCCCAGAGCGTCACTCGCATGTGTTCGGCGCGCGTCGCTCTTGTCCACGACAGAGCTCCCGTCCTTGTAAAGAGTCTGCTCTAGGTCGTCGATAAGCGTCGAGCACCTGGCGCTGATTTTCAGTCGGACGCCTCCGTTCGAACATCGCAGCTTGCCGTTCACAAGGTTCACGCGATCCCGTACGGGCGGGTTTGCCTTGCCGAACGAGACGTCCGCCTTCCAGGCCGGCCTGGATCTCGCATAGTTGCGAATGATCTCCCAGTCCGAAAACTGACTTGAGGTCCTACGCTGACGACTACTTGCGTCGCCGTACACTCGCATTCCTCCCCGATGTTCTCCGTAGCGCTCTTCAAACTCTTCGAGCGCCTCCTCAGTAGTAGACGAGTGGAGTACGATCTCGTCGACTACGAACGTTACGTCGTTCGATTTCTGTGCGATGAGCACCGTCATCGGATTGACGTTAAAGTCCCAAGACACCAAGAGGCAGTCATCCTTCCGTAGCGGCTGCTCTCCTACATTCCGTTCTCTCTCGAACTCGCGATAGACCCGGCCTGAGTGCAGGCTGACGTATTTCCCTAGTACCTCTTGCTCGAAGAAACGGTCTTCGTAACTGTCCCGTAGCCGCTCATAGTAGTCCGGTGTCTCGTCGAGAAGGTGGCGGTTCTCAAATGGGCGAGCGAGCACGACCCCGTAGGGACCGCCGGCCGACGCGATGAATCGTCGATGAACCCAGTCGAATCCCCTCGGCGTCCACACGCCGAACCCCGACAGCCTTGAAGCCATAGGGTCGCGGAGCCTCGCTTCGAGCCTCAGCCACGAGTCTTCCGAGCAATAAGTGAGCTCGTCCAGCCCGAACCATGCCAGGTTGGTGCCTCTGAGGCGTTCCGCAGAGTCGAGTGATCGGAAGATAATTTCGGACCCGCTGTCACAGAAGTGAAGCGTGCCGTGGCTGCTACTGTAAGAGTGCGACACCCCCAGGTTGCAACAGTGCTCAATGAACGCCTTGATAGTGACGTCGCGGAGCATTCCATATGTGGGCGCGCCGATCAGACCGGTTCTGCCCGGGTTCTGATACGCCAAGCGAATCGCCTCAAAACAGAGAGCAGAACTCTTTCCTGAACCAACCGGGCCCGAAAACCCCTTGAACCTCTCCGGGATACGTAGGAATCTACGTTGCGAGGGAAGAGCTTGATACTCGATTGAGCGAATGATCTTGCCGATGGTTGACCGAGGCGGCTCCATCGGTTGATTTGTC
>JANQQY010000487.1 GCA_028284845.1 Spirochaetales bacterium | reverse complement strand
GGCTTTGACCAGCTGACTGCTTCCGCGTCTGCAAATGAGAACCTTGCCATTCTTCACGACCACGTGCAGATCGCTCACGCCGCAGACCGCTACCGGAAGGTCGGAGTCAATGAAGTTTCCATCGCTATCAATCTCAACGGCCCCTGGTGCCACCGGTTCAGCCGCGAGGTTCGCGGCTTCGTCCCAGCTGCCAACATCGAACCACTCAAAACTGGCCGGAATCACCGCGACCGAGTCGCTGCGCTCCATGACCGCGTAGTCGACGCTGATTTTCCTGAGATCTTGGTAGATTGGTTGAAGCCGATCGGCATCTTGAAGGGAGTCAAGTGGCAGCCGGGATAGCGCGTCTGTGATCTCCGACTCATGCCGTGAGAGTTCATCCCAGAACCTGCCCACCGTGAACGCGAACATCCCCGAGTTCCAGAGATAGGATCCGTCATCTATGTAGGCTTGGGCCGTGGCAGCATCAGGTTTCTCCTTGAACGCTCGGACCATGCGCGCCCCCGATCCAATCTGGTCCCCTGCGTGGATGTACCCAAACCCTGTCTCCGGGCGAGTCGGCTGAATCCCGAACGTGACAAGATAGTCGTCGTGTGCAGCCGCGGTCGCACGCTCCGCATCGTCAATAAACGAGGCGACCGGGTTGATCACGTGGTCCGCCGTCAGAACGAGGGTCGTTGCCCTATCTCCAAGTGTCTCACGCAGGTAGCGCACCCCAAGAGCGATCGCGGGCGCCGTATTCTTTCCCATCGGTTCCGGCAGGAACGCAACACGACCGGCGAGAGACGAGTGTTCCGACTGGGATGCGAGTTCTTTCACATGCTCGGAGATCGGGGCGACGTGATCGCGGTGGGTCACAATGACGATAGGACCGTCCGGTGTCGCCGAGATTGCGCGGAGAACAGCCTGCTGAACCAGACTGTGACGCTCGCCGTGAGGACCGATCGGCCCGATTCGGAGGAGCTGCTTTGGGTAGGCAGGCAGAGACGCCGGCCACAGACGGGTGCCGGAACCGCCGGCCATGATAATCGTTGCCTCTGCCATGGGGCTACTATATCATGGCGCAATGGCCACATCATTTACCCTTGCGATGTATCCGTGGGTGTATAAGGCGAAGAACCACACCGACGAATCGTGGAGCGAGGAATATGTCGAGAAGCCTCACCGCACTCCTGCGGAAGAGGCGGCGTTGAGCGACGAGGAACGGAATCAGCTGCATCAGTCGCGGAACTCATTCCCCGAGCTTCCGCTCGTGAACTACACCACCCAGTACGGGATGGGATGCTTCGAAGGACTCAAGGCGTTTCCTCAACCAGATGGCGGCCTCGCGGTGTTCCGCCCGGACCAGAATGGTGCGCGCATGGCCCGCTCGATGGAAGGGCTTAAGATGCCGTCGTATCCCGCGGATATGTTCGCGAACGCGTGCGTTGAGACGACGCGGCGTAACCTGGAGATTGGCTTCGCGCCGGAGTACGACCGCGCGTGGGAGAAGAACGACTTCGTTGACGGCAACTCCGTCTACATTCGGCCGTTCAGCTTCTCCGAGCCGGGAATCGGACTCAACCTCTCGAGCAATCCGTGGGTCATCATCGTAGAGACCGAAGTTGGTAGTTACTTCGACCCGGAGGCGCGTTCACCTGCGATCACCACAGACAGAGTCCGCGCAACGCCCGGCGGCACGGGTTGGATCAAGTGCGACGCCAACTACGTCATTCCAACGCTCACCAAAAAGGAAGTTCAGAAGCTTGGCTATATGGAGGCAATCTTCCTGGACGCGGCCGAGCAGAAGTACGTGGAGGAAGGATCGAGCTGCAATATCTTCTTCCTTCTTGAGAACGGAACCCTGGTGACTCCGTCGCTCGAGGACACCGTGCTCCCCGGCATCAATCGGGCGAGTGTGATCGATATCGCGCGATCCAAGGGTGTGACCGTTGAAGAACGGCGCGTTGAGATAGACGAGGTGATGTCTTCGGGTACCGAGTGTTTCGTGACCGGGACCGCTGCGGGCGTTTCCTACATCGAATCGATCGAGCACAAGGGCACGACACGCGTCTTTGGAGACGGAAAGGTGGGAGAGCTCACCAGCGAGCTTCGCGCGACCCTCAAGGGAATCCAGTTCGGCAAGATC
>JANQQY010000481.1 GCA_028284845.1 Spirochaetales bacterium | reverse complement strand
TCGAGAGCGCCCTTCCGAGCACGCGAGTGAGGCCGGTCTACTCGAGGTTCTCGCTGGTGGAGGCACTGGTAGAGAATCCAGGATTGGTCGGCACTCTTGTCGACGTTGATGAGCTCTCGGAGGAGTGGGCGCACTTCCTTCGGTCCGCTCGTGAGAGTTTCCCAATGCTCCCCATGGCGGTCACAGCGCGAGGTGGTGGCTGCCTTGAGCAGATTCACTGCCTCGACCTGGAAGACGACGAGTCGGAACTCCAACGGCAGATTAGCGCCTTTTTCTTGGCCGACCACGATCCGGATCGACGAAAGCATCATCGGTTCGCCTGGCCGCTCCAGGCGATCATCGAGGGATCGACGGTGAAGCATCGTGTCGCGGAGATCAGCGCCGGTGGGGCGTTCCTCGAGCCAATCGCCCCTATTCCCGGTCCGGGATCTCAGTGTACGATCGCGATCGAGTTCCAGAACTTCCGGCTCAACACCTCGTGCGAGATTCTTGATCCGCGTCACGTGTCGAGTCAGAGCCCACATGGATTTGGCGTGCGGTTTGTTGACCTTTCGGTCGAAGCGGAAGCGCTTATCGATCGCATCGTCAACGACGCGCTCGCCCAGCTTCTGCTCGACCCATCGGCGCGCCCCGGAGTGCCCACCTTGGAAGAGGTTGAGGATGCGCTCGAGATTGGGGATGAGTTCTCGATACTCGCTTAGGAGGAGAGATGGAAGGCAAGACACGGACGACACTCGTCCTGCTCGCGGCTGGAATGGGGAGTCGCTACGGCGGCGTAAAGCAGATTGACGGAGTCGGTCCGAATGGAGAGGCGATCATCGACTACTCCATCTACGACGCGATCCGAGTTGGGTTCACCGACCTCTGTTTCGTCGTCCGCAAAGAGATCGAGGACGACGTTCGAGAGTTCTTTGCCGGCAAGTTCCCCGACTCGATCGGCGTGAATTTCGCTGTTCAATCGCTCGATGACCTGCCGGACGGCCTCCCTGTTCCAGCTGAGAGGGCAAAACCGTGGGGTACCGCTCACGCCGTCTACGCGGCACGAACGGTAGTGGATACACCGTTCGCCGTGGTCAATGCAGACGATTTCTACGGACGCAATGCCTACAAGACGCTCCAGGCCTATCTCGCGGCACTCACGGCGAGCGAGACCGACTACGCGATGGTCGGATATCGACTTGACGAGACACTCTCCGAACACGGGACGGTGAGCCGCGGAATCTGTGGCAAGGACGCGGACGGCTTTCTGGAGTCGATCACTGAACACAAGAAGATCGCTCGAAAGGGCAATCAGATCGTAGACACGCTGGACGACGGGTCGGAGGTCGTCCTGCAGCCCGACGATGTGACGAGCATGAACATGTTTGGATTCACGCCGGCGGTCTTTGGCCAGATCGAGCGAGAGTTCTCGGACTTCGTGACGAAGAACGCGGACGATCCAAAGAGCGAGTTCTACATTCCAACGCTCATGACGCAGCTGATCGGTCGGTCGGAAGCGCAGATGCGCGTGCTCTCAACGACGGCACAGTGGTTTGGGATGACCTATCGGGAAGACAAAGAGGCGGTACGATCGCGGATCCTGAGCTTCGTAGAGTCCGGCTCCTATCCGGAGCGCCTCTGGGGCGAATAGCCGTCAGAGGCTACGTACCGCGGACATCCATCTCCTTATAGGCCTGATAGGGTCGCTGCGTGGCGAGCTTCCCGCCGCTCACATCAATCATGGTGCCAGTGATGTATCCGGCAAGATCGCTGGCAAGAAAGCAGACCAGATGCGCGATGTCTTTCGGATCTCCCCAGCGCCGTAGGGTCAGTGAGTCCAGGAGCGCCTCTTTCTGATCGTCCGGGCGATCGGCAAAATGGTTGATGCCGGTGGGGATCATGCCGGGCGCATAGCAGTTTGCGGTGACCCCGTAGGGACCAAGCTCGCCGGCGAGAACGCGCGTGAAGTAGTGCACCGCCGCCTTGCTTGCCGCATAGGCGGATCCACCGAGCGAGGGAACGATCGCAGCAAAACTCGCCGCGTTGATAATCCGACCCGATTTCTGAGCCTTCATCGTGGGGATGACCGCCTGGCACATCAGATAGGTCCCGCGTGCATTGATCTCCATGTTCGCATCCCATACCTCAACGGGAAGCTCCTCGACCGTGCCGCCCGGCGCGACGCCGGCGTTGTTGACCAGGATATCAATCCGACCGAATCGTTCGATGACGCTCGCAATCGCGCCGGAAATCTCATCGGGGTTCCGGAGGTCGCAGGCAACGCTCAGATGATCCGCAGCGGGCAGATCAAGCCTCTCGAGGGACGTCGCGTCGACATCAATCGCGACCGTTCGCGCACCTTCTCGCGCGAGAGTCTCGATGATCTCGCGCCCGATCCCGGCAGCTGCGCCGGTCACGATTGCGACCTTCCCTGAAAGATCAATGGTCATCTTGCCTCCCATGTGTAGAGAACGCGCATGATCTCCCGATTTACCAGGCGATCGTAGGCGGTTGTACAATCGGCGAACGGATAGGTCGTTGCCGGGATCAGTTCCGGGCGGAGGGCGCCGCTCGCCATGAGGTCGAGCGAGTCAATGAGATCCTGGGTGTCGCAGTCGCGAGGCAGAATGAGGTCGATCTCCTGCATAAACGTCTCGTTGTAATCGAGCGTGATGGGGGTCTCCAGCGAACCCTGAAGAACAAGGCGTCCGCAGCCGGAAAGGTCATCGTCCCACGCCCGGCTTCGTAGGTAGCGGGCGGCAACGGGGAGGACCGATGCGACACCAGTTGCGTCAAAAACGACCGATGCTCCCCCACCGGTCACCTCGTGGACCCTCTCAAGGGCGTCCGAAGCCGACGCATCGATCTCCGCAACCGTCCCTGCTTGCGAAGCGAGAGCGCGCCTCGATTCGTCCATGTCGACCGCAACCACCCGAGCGCCTCGAGCGATGCAATGCTGCGCCACCAGGTGTCCGATGATCCCAAGACCAACGACAACGACCCATTCACCCTCGCGCACCGCCGCTCGCTTCACGCCGTGCAAGGCGATGGCCGCGACCTTGGCGTAGATCGCGCGCTCGTCCGATACCTCGTCCGGGATGAGGACAAGCGCATCCTCGTTCGTAAGCGAATGAGCAATCTGGCCACCCCACGTTCGCGTGTAGGGCGCCGGATCGTAGAGATGCGTTCTCACAAAGAGGCGCTGACCCGGAGCAATGGTAGTGCCCGCTCCAGCCTCAATTACCTCTCCAATGTTCTCGTACCCGGGGATCAGCGGGAAGGTGGCGCCGTGCTGCTTACCGCGATAGACACGCGTCTCAGTCCCCGTGCTGACTCCTGTGATCCGCGTCCTCGTGAGAAGCTCGCCCTCTCCTGGGGAACGAATCTCGACTGTCCCCACCTCGGCCTGCCGGGCACGTGGAAAAACGATGCAATTGGTCTTCATTGATACCTCCCGCCGTAGAGCCTCACTCTTTGTTCAAGATCTCTTGCAAGAGCTCCGACGCGATCTCAACGACGGCGCTACACCCGCGAAGAAGAGTACGGTGCTCTCGCTTGATGGGAGCACAGTCGAGCGACCCGAACCGCTCCTCAAATCGTTCCACAAAGGCATCCCTGAGCGCTCCGAATTCCGGATCCTGGTGTGCAACACCCGAGGACCGAAGGACCCCAAGTGCCATAAGCGCTCCGGTAAGGGCACCGCAGGCGTGCTCCTTTCCCATCCCGCCTCCAAACCCCGAAGCGGCCCGAAGCGCGCTTTCAGGCAGATCGAGAGAAAAGACCTCGTCAGCGGCGCGGAACATGGTCTCCGCGCAGTTGAAGTCATTCTTCTTCATGTAGTTCGACTTGATCAGCTCGGCGTACCGGTTCGCATCACTCATGTCCGGCCGAGTATAGACCAGAGTGGAGGAGATCCGCCACGACGGGACGGTGGTCGCTCGTCGCACTCATCAGCCGGCGATCGAGGGCGAGGTCACCACGGGCAACGCCGGCGTGCTCGATCGCAAAATGCGATGAGGCATGGATCGCATCGATCTGGAGTGTTGGAACTCCAACGCGCGTCGGCCCATCCATCGGTCCAAGGACAGAGACGATCTGTTGCTCCAGCCGCACTCGCGCGGGACTCACGGGGGGCTCGTTCAGGTCCCCGGTGAGCACAAGCGGCACGTCACGAAACTCTGAGTCGATCAGGGATCGGATCCGGTCGAGGGCGACGGCATTTGCACGCCGGGAAATGTGATCAAGGTGCACGTTGATCACCGCGAACTCCAGTCGGGACTCGGCATCGTAGAACCTGACCCATACAAGGTACCGAGGCATGCGGTTGCCCCACCCAACGCTGTCCGGACGCTCCGGCTCAGGAGAGAGCCATTCAACGCCTTGGGCAAGGGGGAAGAACCGATCTGCTCGATAGAGGATCGCATTCGATTGACTCTGGACGGCCGCCCCGTACGGCGCAATCCAGCCGTAATGCGGCAGGGCTCCGGAGAGCGCGGCGCGGAACGGACACGGCTTCACGTACTCCATCCCGGAGGTGGAGTAGGCCTCTTGGAGCCCCACGACGTCGGCGTCGAGCAGGTGAAGAATCGTGCTGACACCAGCGGCGTGCTCACGCGGGTCCCTCTCCAGAAGGTCGACAAACCGGACGTTGTAGCTCACCACGCGAATATGCATCGGGCCGTCCGAAAGCGGCGGCCGAACAGGCATCGATCGGCAAGATCCAAGGACGACAATCGTGGCAGACGCGAACAGGAGTCGCACGAAGCGGGTCGTCCGGAGCCTCATACCTTCTTCTACTGTAGCGGTGAGCACGACGCAAGATCGTCACGTGGTACCATGGCGCATGTTCTTTGCCGATCTCCACTGTGACACCGTCACACGCCTGCAGGCGGGCGTAGACCTCTCGCTCCGCCAAACGAGCGGCCACGTCGACATTCCACGCCTCCAGGACGGATGTGTCGGGCTACAGGCGTTCGCCGCGTACGTCCCCGCGGATACTCGTCCCGACCGCGGGTTCGCGATCGCCGCAGAGAAGATCCAAGTGATTCGGCGCTTCTGCGAAACGAACGACGCCTCCCTCACGCTCGTCACGAGCATCGCGGAGATTGAGGCGGCGGTTGGCTTGGCCTCGAGTGAGACGCCCTCACGGCCTCAACGAACTGCGGTACTCCTCACCGTTGAGAACGGTCTTGCGATCGAGAACGATCTGGGCAACCTGGAACGACTCCGGGAGCTTGGCGTGCGATCGATGACGCTCGTCCACTCGCAACACCTCGATTGGATCGCTTCATGCACGGGAACCGGGGAACACGTTGGGCTCACCGATGTCGGTAGGGAGATCATCGTTGAGATGAGTCGACTGGGGATGCTGGTCGATGTCTCCCATGCAAGTGAGGCGGCGTTCTGGGAGGTCAGCAAGGTGATGGAGCAGACTGGCTTACCATTCGTGGCCTCCCACTCGAACAGCGCATCATTGCACCCTCACCCGCGAAATCTGACGGACGATCAGGCTCGCGCGATTGCGGCGTCTGGTGGGATGATCGGTGCGAACTTCTATCCGGCCTTTCTTGACGATGCCGCCAACGGACCGGTGCAGCGGAGCAAGGTCGTCGATCATATCGAGCACTTTGTCTCAATCGTCGGCTGGGATCACGTTGGCCTTGGCTCCGACTTTGACGGCATCCCGGAGACGCCGCAGGGTCT
>JANQQY010000477.1 GCA_028284845.1 Spirochaetales bacterium | reverse complement strand
TTACGATGACCCCCTTCTCGCTCAACTGGTTCAAGGTGTTGCGCACCGTCACTGTTGAGACCTCGAGTCGCTTCCCCAGCGCCGAGACCGAGATCCCTTCTTCCTCTACGAGGAGGTCGAGAACTTGCTTTTCTCTTGCGCTCAGATTTGGAAACACTTACGAATTCCTTTCGTTTACCTGATGACTGTATTGCGTTTGTAAGGAAAATGCAAGTGTCGTGTCCGATGGGCGCAAAAAAAGACCCTCCCGCGGGGGAGGGTCGCGCAAGCTTCGCGCGGCGTGTCGTGCCGGGAGCGATCAGTCTTTGTAGATCGGACCGAAGTTGGCGCAGGCTCGGAAATCGCTTCCCTCAAGGTCCATGCCGAAGGCTGCCCATGCGTGCGGCCGGTAGATCTGGTCTTCCGGCACATTGTGCATGTAGACCGGGATTCGGAGCATGCTCGCCAGCGTGATGAGATCGGAACCGAAGTGGCCGTAGCCGATGGCGCCGTGGTTCGCACCCCAGTTGGCCATCACGGTGTAGACATCCTTGAATCGTGCGTTGTCAACAAGGCGTGGGACGAACCAGGTTGTGGGCCAGGTGAAGTTCGTACGCCGGTCGAGCGTGTCGTGAACGTCATCCGGAAGATCCACCGTCCACCCTTCTGCGATTTGGAAGGCGGGTCCCAGTCCGTCAACGTAGTTCAGGCGGCTCATGGTCACCGGCATTCCGCCGCGAGTCTTGTAGCGCGTTGAGTAGCCGCCTCCGTGGAAGTAACCGGTGTCGGCCGGGCACCACTCGGTCGCGTCAAGGCATTTGCCCGCCTCTTCCGCGGTGATCTCCCAGAACCGCTTCATCGCAGGCTTTCCGTTGATCTCCTGCTCACCGGTTCCATCGAGCGTGGCCGGGCCGGAGTTGATCAGGTGAATGATCCCATTCTTTGCGGTCCCCTCGAGCTTCTTGCCGGTCACTCGTTCCACGGCCTCCGGGCTCCAGTAGGTCCGGACATCTGCGAAGATCTGGGCGGTCCCGGTGAGGAGGTGACCAAAGAGCATACTCGTCGCGTTGAGGTTGTCGTTTTCGGTCGCCACGACAAAGGCCTCTCGAATGCCGTTCCAGTCGAAGCTGGTCGTGAGGATTGCCTCGAGGAAGTCGCCGTTCGGCATGAAGTCGGTCCACTGTCGCTGCCCCTGGAAGCCGGCGGCGATTGCGTTGTGACCATTCGCCTCCTCGCCGTAGCCCATCTCGGCCAGGCGGGGATTACCGATCATCAGGTCGCGAGCGATCAACGTCATCTTGACGACAGTCGTCCAGTCGGATTCTTTCTCATCGTCGCTTCGCTGAGCCTCAGCCTTGTTGGGATCGGGTCCGATCGGGCAATTCTGTTTGACCCAGTTCATCGCCTTGTCAAACTCATCCTTGTCGTAGATCCCGGCTTCCATCCGGCGGATGAACTCACTCATGTCGACATACTCGTTTCGCATGCCCAAGTACTTCTTGTAGAACGGTTCGGTGACGTAGCATCCCGCAATCCCCATCGACACGGCGCCGAGTGAGAGATAGCTCTTGCCGCGCATCGTCGCGACCGCGATTCCGGCACGGGCAAACTGAAGGAGCTTCTTCTGCACATCCTCGGGAATCGACTCGTCGTCGGAATCCTGGACCTCATGCCCGTAGATTCCGAATGCCGGTAGTCCCTTCTGTGCGTGACCGGCAAGCACCGCTGCGAGGTAGACTGCTCCCGGGCGTTCGGTTCCGTTGAATCCCCAGACCGCCTTTGGGATGCTCGGGGTCATGTCCATGGTCTCGGACCCATAGCACCAGCACGGCGTGACGGTGATCGATACGCCGACTCCCTCACGCTCGAACTTCTCCTGACACGCCGCCGCCTCGGCGAC
>JANQQY010000465.1 GCA_028284845.1 Spirochaetales bacterium | reverse complement strand
GATCTTGGGCTGGATGATGAGGCGGCCGCCTACCTGGTTGAGCTCGAAGCGCTGCAGACCGGCCGGACCGAGTGAGCCGAGTACCGCCATGTTTCTCGTGCTTGTCGCTGCGCTTCTTTCGATCCCTCTGGTCGGCACCCTCATCGCAGCACCGCTCTGGTTTGCGGCGACGCACTTCCGCATCCTCTATACGGCGGCCGTCCTTCTGCTCCTTGGTTTCCTTCTTTTTCGTCGCTCTCGCCGTCGCAAGTAGCGGAACCCCCGCCGTAGGACAGACAGGACCAGCCCGCTATCCACGGATTGATTCGCTCTCTCGTGAGGATCCTCTCTTCCTCCAGCACTCCCAAGGAATCGCGGAATACTATCGGAACTCAAGCCAGAATCTCGAACTACCTGCTCTCCTCCTCTACGAGTATGAACGAGAGCCGTCTGAGACGCTTTTTGGGATCGCCGCCCGCCTCTCTCTGCCCTACAGTGCGATCGCTACCATCAATCGGCTCTCGTCGCCGGAACTCGAAGACCGCCGGACGATATTGATCCCCAGCATTCCGGGGGTCTATGTTCCGGTCACCCCGGAATCCGATCTTGAGCAGATCATGTTCGACCTGAGACGCGATATGGACGCGGTCGTTGTCACGATTCGCGACGAAGCGGGCACGCGATTCCGGTTCTTCCCCGGTGATGACTTTCTGCCGGAGGAACGGATCGGGTTTCTAAGTGTCTTGTTCAGACACCCGCTCCCAGGCGGAGATCTGACGTCGCCGTACGGGTTACGTACGAGTCCGATCACGCAGCAGTGGAGCTTTCATGGCGGGGTAGACTATGCGGCGGAAGCGGGCACCTCCGTTCTGGCGGCTCGGGGCGGTGAGGTCGCCGAGATTGGCGAGAACCCCATCTTGGGCAGGTACGTCATTCTCCAACACTCCGGCGGATTCAGGACTCTCTACGGACACCTGCAGAGTGTCAGCGTAACGTTGAACCAGACCATTCGATCGGGTATGATTCTCGGCACTGTGGGTAGCACAGGACTCGTGACGGGCCCTCACCTGCACTTCGAGATTCGACAGAGCGGTCAAACGCGCGACCCGGAGACGATGCTACGGTGAGATCTACAATCCTGATTCGGGCCCTTGTCACCGCCCTCCTCTCCGCATCGCCACTCCTCTATGCTCAGTCACTTCGCGGCCCGCTGAACGATCCGCTCCTGATCACCCCGACCTCAGAAGCACGGCTGGACAATGTTGCGATCGAGTCGATCACGCTCATCGAGCTTACCGGCGACCTGCGCTTCTACGATGCAGTCGAACTCGAGCTCTCCTCGCCCTCAGCCATTTCCGAGTTCCCCGGTGCGGTTGAACTAAATCTACTTGGGCCGGTAAACGTCAACGAGAGCGATGACATCGCCACGATCTCCGGGCCGGAGCTGATCACTGAGCCCCTGGTCCGATCTGGAAAGACCTTCTATCAGATTGTTTTGCGAAATGATGCGAGACCCGATGCCTCTCCTGCGGTAGTCCAAATAGGCAATGTTGTTCCCGCGACGACGTTCCCGCTTGCGATCACGATGATCACACGGATGAAGGGGCTCTCCGAAAGCATCAACAACGCCGAGTTTGTACTCTCCGCTCGTGCCGTCCCGCGGGACATTGGCGCTGTCACGATCGCCTATCCGCTCGAAGACGGGACATCCTACGACCCGGCGAGCGCCCGCGCACCCGATTTCCAGCTCTTTTTGGACGGTGACGAGGTCGAGCCGGCCTCAGAATTCCTCGTCTCCCCGGGATTACATCGCTTTCGTCTCGTCTCAGACCGCTTTGACAATCAGGAGATTACTGTGGGAGTGGAGCGTGGCGTGAACCAGCTTGTGCAGCTTCCGTTGAATGTCGCCATGGCAACCGTTACCTACTCTGCTCCACGAGGCGCAACGGTCTTTGTCAATGGAGAGCAGGTCGCCGGCGCAAGCGGGGACTTTACCGTGCCACCGGGAGACCATACAATAGTTGTGGTAGTGGGCGATTATACCGTCACGCGGCGCTTTAGTGTTGGGGAGAAGCGAACCTATTCTATCGCTGTGACGATGGATATCGCAGTGGAAGAGATTAAGTAAATCTCGTCGTGAGACGATAATCAAGGTGTCGGTTGTTCATTATAGTTCCCCTCCCAGTTTACTATGTGTATGACCGGCGACCTAACGGTTGGGCCGGTACCTTCGGGTGCCGGTCTTTTTTTTGTCTCCGGTGCCGATGGGCGCCAATTGACATGGGAATAGGGGGCTCGTAACCTGTGGCCATGCGATTTAACGGCAAGCGCCGAGTGGTGTTGCTGGTACTCATAGGATTGACTGTCACCGCCGCGATCGCGGTGGGGATTACTGTCGGCGCGGCGATAGCATCGGTCCAAAACATTGATGAGATCACCCGGTCAACCGAGACCGAATCCGCGCTCCCAACCGTCCTTCTTGACCGAAACGGACGCGAGATTACCGAGCTGTTCGGCGACGAGAAACGGACGCTGGTCTCAGTTGAGGAGCTTCCGCGACATGTCATCTACGCGCTGATCACACGAGAGGATCAGGCGTTCTTCCAGCACCGGGGGTTCAACCTCTGGCAGATGGGGCGCGCCGCAGTGAACCTCGCCCGGCAGTACCTCACCGGCGGACGGGGCGGCTACTTCTCAGGCGGAAGCACCATCACCCAGCAGCTTGCCAAGGTCATGTACACGGATGGCAGCGTGACCATCGCTCGCAAGATTCAGGAGCTCTGGTGGGCGCTCCAGTTGGAACGGCACCTGACCAAGTACGAGATTCTGGAAGAGTACCTGAACCGATCGGGGTTCGGGCACGGCACCTACGGTATTGAGGCTGCCAGCCAGTTCTACTTCGGGCATCCGGCCTCTGAACTATCACTGGCAGAAGCGGTGATGCTCATCCTCCAGCCTTCGAGTCCCGGTTTCCTCACCTACTCTCCCTTCGCAAACCCGCAGACCGCTCGGACGCAGCAGCAAAACATTCTTAGCCAGATGGTCGAGCTTGGCTATGCGAGCCAAGAAGAGGTGGATGCCAGCTTTGCCGAGTATTGGGCGAACCACGACTTCACCAGAACCGCCAATACTGCAGCCTTTTTAGAGCGTCTGGAAGACGACGAGGCGCCGTGGTTCACCGAACACGTTCGCATTCAACTCCAGGAAGAGCTTCTCCTTGGTGCGGCGAATATCTACACGGACGGATATAGCGTTTACACCACGCTCGATCTTGACTACCAGAAGGCGGCTCAGGAGCACCTCTGGGAAGGAATCGACGGGGCGAACAAGACCTACCGGCAGAACCAAGAGAACAGCGAAGGACGTATCGAACGATACATCCCCATGATCGAGATGCTCTCAATCGGCTTTGACGTTGAGAACATCAAAGTCGGAACCGAGCGCGACGAAAGGCGCGCAGCGATCTACTTCCGCGACGAAGTCTCGCCGATGCTCGACAT
The DNA here is from genome assembly GCA_028284845.1 of Spirochaetales bacterium. Taxonomy (GTDB): domain Bacteria; phylum Spirochaetota; class Spirochaetia; order DSM-27196; family SLST01; genus SLST01. Next base: position 8,227 of record JANQQY010000465.1, on the reverse strand, counting down.
GATATCGATGATGTTCGATTCGACTGAGCAGGATGCGATGCGACAAGTCACCCGGGAGACCTACGTCCAACGACAACGGGTCACCCAACGATCCCGTGTCGAGGGTGCTCTGATCACGCTTGAGAACGACACGGGACACATCCTGGCAATGGTCGGCGGGAGTCCATTCGAGAGCGGTAATCAGAACAACCGTGCGATGAGCGCGATGCGCCCACCCGGCAGCTCGTTCAAGCCTCTCTATTACTCGGCCGCCATCAACAATGGAACGATCACACCGGCCTCGGTCTTTATGGATTCGTGGGTCATCTTCAACAACGACGACGGAACGCCCTACATCCCCGAGAACTACAACGGCGAGTGGAACGGTCCCACGCGGACACGGTATGCGCTTGCGACAAGCATGAACGTTGTCTCGTTGCGTGTCCTGGAAGCCGTCGGATTTACAGAAGCATTTAACGTCGCGGGCCGCCTTCTTGGCTTGAACGAGCCACAGATGGCTGAGCGAGGATTCGAACCGAAGTATCCGGTGGGCCTGGGCACGGTAAGTGTGAGCCCGCTCTTGATGGCTCGTGCCTTTGCAACATTCCCCAACGGTGGCCGAGAGGTCATACCGATTTCTGTCAGATACATCGAAGACCGTCGTGGGAACAGAATCCTCGATCCGGCACAAGACATCGCTCAGGAACTGGTACGAAAAGGAGCCGGGGCGCAGATCATCAGCCCCCAGGCGGCGTACGTGATGGTCGACATGCTGGAAAGCACGGTCGAGTACGGTACGTTGCGCAATCGTCGTCTGATGGTCGGTGGGTTTGACGAAATGCCGATGGCCGGCAAGACCGGTACGACGCAGAACTGGTCGGACGCCTGGACCGTCGGTTTTTCTCCGTACATGACGACTGCCGTCTGGCTCGGTTTCGACCGCGGCGGAAACAACAGCCTTGGGACCAATCAGACTGGCGCCCAGACCGCCGGGCCCATTTGGGCGCGGTACATGAAGGAGATCCACGAAGACCTACCGCCCCGCGAGTTTGCGCGTCCGCCGGGGCTCGTGGAGGTCACCGTCACTGCGGAGACCGGCAAACTACCCACGGAGGCCTACTCAGGCCTGATCCTCGAAGAGATCTTTATAGCGGGTACCCAACCAAACGAGTTCGACACGCTCGAGGCATTTCACGACGCGCGGAGCGAACGGCTTGCGGATTCACTCGCACGCCCCACCTCCGTAGCATCCACGAGAACGCTCGCGGATCGGCTGCTCGGGTCTTCGCTTTTGGATTCGATGCTTGAGGACGACGAGCCGGAGACCACCGACTTTGGTGACGGCGCAAATCCGTTCTTCAGCGAACCCGTGGACGATGACGCAGTCAATCCCTTCTTCTCAACTGAGCCGATTGAAGTGCCGGAGGACGATCAGGAAGCTACCGGCGAATCCGACCCCACACCTTCGGATTCGTCACCGGCATCATCAGAAGACGACACCGCGGGAACAGGCGGCTCGACTGCGGTCGCCGGCTCGCCGGACGCCACGGCTGAAGAGGATCCGGCAGACCTGGACTAGCGATGCAGATTGAGATCTCCAGGATCATCATCAAGAACCGCGTTCGGAAAAACCTTGGAGATCTCAGCTCTCTCATGGAGAGCATCCGTCGACATGGCCTGATGAATCCCGTGGTCATCAACAGCCGGAACGAGCTCATCGCGGGACACCGGCGCACGGAGGCGGCCAGACGCCTTGGCTGGGCTCAGATCGAGGCGCGTGTTGTGGACGGTACCGATGCGGCGCAGCTGGTCGAAATGGAAATCGAAGAGAACACTCAACGGAAGAACCTCACTTCCGATGAGATCACAGACGCCTATCTGCGACTCGATCGTCTCAGAAACCCCGGCTTCTTCACGCGAGTGTGGAAGGCGATTGTACGGTTCTTCCAGAGACTCTTTGGGAAGCGACGATAGCAGTCGACGACGGCGAAGCGAACACCCTCGCGCCTGGCTCTCCTCGCCCTACCAAACATCATCAAACCGGTGAACCCGTTCGCAGTAGAGACACGAGTAGAGGTCGTCACCGGAGCGAACAAACTCTTGGATCACCGGCTCGTGGTGGTCGGGGTGGCTGATGCAGTCGGGATTCTTGCAGGTAATCCCGCGCAAGTCGTAGATGCGGGGAGGCATCTCCATCCGGTACTTTCGTTCCACCGCCCCGGCTCGAATCACATTGAGCGTACAGCCGGGCGCGCTCGCCCCAAGCATTTTGAGTTCCTGGTCGAGGAGGTCACCGCGGCCGGGGAGTGAGATGATTCCCTTGTACCCGCGCCCGCCATGTGACTCGTATACACCGTGAGAACTCACGACATTTAAATCAAGAATGTTCCTGATCGTCTCGATCTGTGACCAGATTTCCGCCGGAGTGCTCCCGCGCCCAATGTGGTCAATGACAATGCCGTTCTCCACCGGTTTGATGCCAATCTTGTACTCCGGTTTTCGCGACTGTCGAGCTTCGACCTCTACCACAAAGTCATCAGGATAGTCGGGCGTTGAGGTATGCTCACCATCGAAGTCCGCTCCAATGCCCCCGGAGACCATTCCGAGCTCGATGATACGAGTCAGATATCCGTTGATGCTTTGCGCTTCCCATCCGTTCACCGGGAGTGAGTCGAGAAATGCTGGAATGGTAGGCGTTACCTGGTGCCGCGGGAGCGGATGGTAGAATCGCGTCTCGGGTCCAATGCGGTCGAGCTGGTCGCGGCGGAACGTGACTGCGTCTCTGAGAGAGTCGGCGCGGTCCAACAGCCGATCCCCCATTCGCTCCAACTGCAGTCGCGTGAAATACCAGATGGGCGCGGTCGGCCCGGCTGCGAGATATTCGTCGATCGATCGGAAGGCGCGTACACGAAACCCGCGACGCTCCATTGCGTCCACATAGTGCTGAGGCATCGAGATGTCGTCAGGCGCAATCAGATCCACCTCGACCTCACCAAAGACTCCCAGCCCGTCAACCTTCGAATGCACAGTACGCCCGTGGTAGAGATCGCCAACGAGAGCGATCCGAATATGCGAATCATCCCAATCGAGCTGCTCAAGGAAGCTGAACTCGTCCAAGAACTCCTGCGTGGGATGTTCATGTCGCCCGTCGCCGCCGTTGATAAACGACGTAGGAAGTGCGCCGCGCGAGCGGTTGTACTCTCCAATGGTGCGATCGAGCCAGCGACAGGTTCCCTCGAGTTTTGTACGCATGACAAAGATCGACTGCTCCGAATAGCCGACGAGCATTCGTACCGTGTCTGTGATGCTCTCCTTCTTGCTGAATGAAGAGGCGGTCGCACTGAAATCGTTCAGGCGCAGGTTGTGAAACTTCGCGGCGTTTCGAAACGACTCTTTTGTCCGGGTGGAGTTCTCAAGGAACATCAGGTAGGTCGCGACGTCGGGGCGATCAACACGTAACGCCTGGATCGCGTCATCGTCGTGTTCCGCGAGAGCCCGCTTTAGCTCTCGCGTCTTCGCGTAGAGGTAACGCTGTTCGTCCGGCGAGAGGTCACGGACGAGTTGGATCGTCCGTCCAAGAAAGCTCACGGCGCGATTCGAAGATCTTCGATGCTGAGCGCGACGACCCGATCATCCGCCGTCTGCACGTAGATTCTGCCGCCTCCGAACGCGATGGTCGTGTACGGATTCACCGCGATAACCGACTGATCAAGGAGTGTCAGCGATTCGTCAAATCGACCCAGATAGTAGTCGCCCTCCGACTCGATCACTGCGTAGGCGCGAGCCGGGTCGCCCGCGACCTCGAGTGCGCTGCCAAGGAAGACCGAATCGATGCCGCGCTGGACCTCGTCCAGAGAGGTCACGTCGAACTGCGCGACTCGACCGGAATCGCCCTCGGCCACAATGACGAGAAGCTGCCCACCCAGGAAGGTATAGGTCCGGCTGATAATCCGATCCTCAGAGGAACGGTTCAAGAGAAGGCCCGTCACGGGATTGATCTGAACAAGCTGGCCAAGGATGGTGCCTGAATCGTCGCGTACCTGAAGGAAGTAGACCGGCGAGAGATCTCCCTCGAGTCCGCGAACCTCATCTGAGATCTCACGCTCATCAAGGAGCGCGCGCGTATCCCGAGCGATCTGCTCTCGCTCCTCGCGAATCTGCGTAGTGAGATCGGCGACCTCCTGCTGATCCTCGGCAAGGTCCTCAGCGCGTTCTTCGACATTCGCGCGATCCTGGTCGACTTGCTCCTGGCGTTCGTCCGCAGCGGTTTCTCGTTCTGCGATTTCCCGCTCGGCAGCTTCACGCTCGTCTGCTGGTAGATCAGCAGCCTCATCCCGCGCCTCCTCGATCGCCTCACGCTCGGAGTCAATCGCTTCCTGCTCCTCGTCGATCCGCTCCGACTCGTCGGCGATCGCTTCCTGCTCCTCTTCGATCGCCTCTTCCTGTTCTTCAATCACTCGCTCTGTCAGATCGACCATCTCCTGCCGATCCTCAACGCCACGATCGTCTTGGCTTCGCAGTTCCTCAACGACGCGCTCATCTCCAAGCTCACCCGGATCAACAGACCCGAGCACGCCCGGTGCGGCATCAGCTGAAAGCGGGACGACGACCCTGCTCTGCCCCGGCCACTCGTCAAATCGCCTGGAGAGCCCGGCGTTCTCCGAAGAGAGGTTTACGAGCACGATCTCCTTGTAGCGCGCAGAGTAGAACTCCATGTTCCCGCGCGATACGGCATTGTAGATGGTGACCCATCTGGCAATGAGGTCGGCGTCAGATTCGCTGTAGTCGTACGCAGCCTGTAGGAAACCGGAGAGAATTCGCCTCAGATTGTCGATATGGTCGACTCGCGCACTCGCCAAGGGTGCAAAAATGTCGGCATCCAGTCGACCGATCTCGTCGGGATCAACGGCCCGAATGATGCGGTATCTACCGTTCAGGGTGAAGTCGGACGAACCGTCTCGAGCCGCGCCGCCAAGACTTCGGCCGATGCCGACGATCTCCTCAACAGAGTCGATCTGTTCGTAGGGTCCCGAGTAGTTGATGAACTCGAGGTCGTCGGTGCCGAGTGATTGCAGTTCCTCCTCGTCGACCTCTTGTGCAAAAAGAGCGAGCGGGACGAGCAAGAGCATCGCGACAAGACCTCGTCTCATGTCCACCTCCGGTGGGCCTACTATACCGTGATCGTTTCGGACTGCAAAGTTTGGGGCTACGGGGCATCGGCACGTGCGATGGCACGTAGCGCATCGAGGGCGTCTGTGCGCACAGCGCGGCTGTAGTTGGATGACGCAATCAGAAGAAGCACATCGGCGATCTCCGGGTTCATGTAGCCGCCACGAAACTCGTCGACATCCAGGACGAACTCGACTACGGAGGCGGCGAGCCGGTCATCCGGTCCGGTTGCGACATCACGCGCTATCTGCGCCCGAAGGCGCCTGGCAAACTCCGCGTCGATGACCGCACCAAGCCTCCCAAGAGCGCCGAGGATCTCCGCCTGGAACACCGGATCAGGCTCGTACTCCATCAGTGTAACCAGGAGCTCGACGCTGTAGAGATCACCAATCAAGCCGACGGTTCGAATCGCATCGGTTCGTGCCCGCCGGGCAATCGATGGAGTTCCCGACTGACTAATGGGACCAAGATAGGGCGCACCGGCAACATACTCCGCTATCTCAAGAATCCAATGGTAGTCACCCTGAAGCCGTCCCGACCATGCACGATCCCAGAGTCGACGCATGGTGACCGTCTGCTGGCTCTGGCTGCCGGATCGGATGAGCCCCCAACTGGCAAGGTAGGGCGCGCTCGAGTTGTAGCTCGCCGCCGGTTGCCGCCCGCTACCCGTCCCGCCGGACCGAGACGGATTGGCACGACTCGTCCCCCACGCAGGGGTGACGTCCGGGCTTGTCCCGTCGGAATAGGCGTAGGTGACCCAGGTCTGCGTTGAGACAATCAGTTGTCCCGTCGTTCCTCGCGTCACCGCTGTGGGTTGATCGGGTAATCGCATCTGCCAGATAAGGTTCCCGGAAAGGTCGAGAGAGGTGACAACGCCGTCCGTAGAGGCGGCGATGAGTTCCACCGAGGACTCTGCCGGGAGCATCTGTGCCGTGCCGGGTGCAACACGCCAGGCTACAACGCCGGATTCGGTCACCCGAGCGAGGCTTCCATCATCTGTGGTCGCAAGAACGTCTCCCGAGGCCAAAACCCGGAGGCTCTGAACTGCCGATCCAACGTCCGCTCGCCAGATTGGCTCTCCGTCCAAGTCGATGGCGATCACTCGGCCGGCACTCGACCCAAGATAGATACGATCGCCGGAGACGAGGGTCGTGGCTACTTCTCCAATGTAGCGTCGCTGCACCAGGGCGCCGTCCGGTCGCAGGAGCTCGATGCTGCCGTCTGAAGTCGCAATCACAAGCGTTCCATCGCTCGTCGAAATTGGAGCGGCGGTGATCGGCTCATCAAGGCCGACCTGCCAGACCAATCGACCGTGATGCGTCCACGCTCCCACCTGGCCGCTTCTATCGGCGAGAACAACGATACCGTTTCGATAGACCACAGGCGCAAACACGTTATCGCCCTCGAGGTCGGCCTCCCAGATGGGAAGGCCGTCCATATTCAATGCGACGACCCTTCCTCGAGCGAGCGTCACGATGATCGTGCCGTCCGGAAGGACCGCGATGCCCCCGGTCGCACGTCGTCCAAGATCGGTACGCCAGATCATCACACCGTTTGGATCAAGCGCGTAGAGGTAGCGGTCCTCTGCCGGGAAGTAGTAGCGCCCTTCGGGAGAGAATGCGCCCGCGCCAACGGTCGCACCGCCGGCAACGAACCGCCATTCCCATGCGTTCGTGTCGAGAGCAGTGATCTGGAATACGCTGATCAGCGCGAGGAGGGCGCTGATGACGGTGGTCCGCACAGGGAATGCTACCATCGAGTCTCACGAAGGAGAACCGCGAATTGCTGTGCAAGTTGCGGTCCGGTATACTCCAGTGTCGCCAAAAAGCAGGAGCACCGTTGATGAGACCAAGCAAACTGGCAAGCCTCCCTACGATAAAACGGCTCCCATCATACCTCCATGTGATCGAGAATGCGGAACGAGAGGGCGCGGAGTTTATCTCGGGGACGGTGATCGCTGATGAACTCGAACTCGAGCCCATCCAGGTCAGAAAGGACCTGGCGATCACCGGCATCGTAGGCAAGCCGCGCATAGGCTTCCCGGTCCAAGAGCTCATCGATGCCATCTACTCATTTCTCCACTGGGACCAGGATCACAAGGCGGTCATCATTGGTGCAGGAAGTCTTGCGACGGCTCTCATGGGCTATCCCGAGTTCACACGACGCGGCCTCAGCATTGTGGCGGCCTTTGACGCGGACGAGAAGAAAGTCGGAAGGGAGATCTATCAAAAACCGGTCTACGCGATGGAGAGCCTTGGCGATCGAATTGAGGCGCTCGGTGCGCGAATCGCCATTCTCACGGTGCCCAGCGCAGTTGCCCAAGCGGCAGCGGAGCAGGTCATCGCCGCAGGTGTCACATCGATCTGGAACTTCACCAATGTGAAGCTCAAGGTTCCCTCCGGGATCATCGTACAGAAGGAGGATCTCTCCTCCGGTTACGCAGTACTCTCAGTCAAAATCCGCAAGCTTCATGGCGAATGACCTGGCCTATCAGGTCGAAATCTTCTTCAACCGACTCAAGAAACGCTCAAAGCATCTTGGCAAATGGGCGAGACGAAATGAGATCAGCTGTTATCGCGTCTACGATCGCGACATCCCGGAGGTGCCCCTCGCGGTCGACCTCTATGGCCAGAGCGTCCACGTAGCGGAGTACGTCACCCCTCACAAAGAGCTGCCGGGGACTCCGGAAGAGTACAAGGATGCGATGCTCGATGCCGCACGACGAGCGCTGGGAGTGCCAAAGGAGCGCGCATTCTACAAGCAGCGTCGCGTCACCTCACGCGGCGAGCAGTATGAGAAGCGGTCCGATGTACCGGTCACGGACACGGTACTCGAAGGCGGCCTTCGCTTCAAAGTGAACTTCACCCAGTACCTCGATACAGGGCTTTTTCTCGACCATCGAGTCTCGCGAATGATGATCAGAGACCTTGTCGCGGAACTCGCAGAATCTCTCCCTGTCTCGTTCCTGAACCTGTTCGGATATACAGGTTCATTCTGCGTCTATGCGGCTCATGGCGGTGCAACCTTCACGACCAATGTCGACATGAGCAAGACCTACTCTCGCTGGGCTGAAGAGAAC
>JANQQY010000457.1 GCA_028284845.1 Spirochaetales bacterium | reverse complement strand
GGAAACGTGCTTCTGCCTGCCGAGTTTGCCGAGCAGGTCGAGTGGGAGAACCGCGAACGAGCGACAGCCCAACGCCAACGCGAGACGGGTGACCGAGTCTGGCCTGCGGAAGCCGATTCGCTCACCCAACGAGAGCAGGAGATTCTCGAGCTCATGGTAGAGAACCACTCGAACAGTGCGATTGCCGAGCGCCTCTTTATCAGCGAGAGAACCGTTCGCAACTACGTCAGCAAGGTCTACGAGGCGATCGGCGTCCACGATCGGGCCGGTCTTCTCCTCTGGGCCATCGAACATCACCTGAAGTGAGGTGACGATGTCACATACCTCTGTGACATGATCACAGTTGGTACACGAAATGTGACATCAATCTGTTACATGCGCCCCTATCGCGCTCCCAAATCCCGGGTGAGAATTCTTCACGGGAGGAACCTTGTCAGAGTCGTTGAATGAGTATCCGCCACTCGTTGCCAAGCGCGGTCGCGGGATGCTCCGGCGCCGGTTCAGGATGCAGTCCGAGCTGCACATCATGGCGCTTCCCGTCGTTCTCATTCTGATTCTTTACAACTACATCCCCATGTTCGGGCTGGTCATCGCGTTCAAGCGCCTCCAGGTCAATCTTGGAATTCTTCGGTCTCCCTGGGTCGGCTTCCAGAACTTCCGTTTCTTCTTCAGCAGTCCTGACGCCTGGCGGGTAACTCGTAACACCGTTGGGATGAATTTTCTGTTCATCTTCACCACCAACTTCAGTGCCCTCATTCTCGCGCTCGCGATGAACGAGGTTCGGCGCCGGGGAATCCTGAAGTTCTATCAGACGATCTACTTCCTGCCCTACTTCCTGAGTTGGGTCGTTGTTGGGTTCATGCTCTACGGCATGCTCAACCGCTTTGGACTCGTGAACGCGTTCTTGACCAGGACCTTTGGGATCGAGCCGATTCGATTCTACGACACGCCAGGTTACTGGCCGGTGATTCTGCTCCTCGTCCGCATCTGGAAGGGGATAGGGTATGCGAGTGTCGTCTACTACGCCGGACTCATGGCAATCGACCCCGGCTTCTATGAGGCGGCACGAATTGATGGAGCCACCAAGTTTCAGGAGATCACCAAGATCTCGATTCCGCTTATCAGCCCGATCATCGCCATGCTTATCATCCTCGCCTTTGGCCATGTCTTCCGGGGGGACTTTGGCATGTTCTGGCATCTTCCCCGTCTTGACCGGAACGGCATCCTCAAGCCGACGGTCGACATCATTGACACCTACGTCTACAACTCGCTTCGCATTATTGGCGACATAGGCATCGCTTCAGCCGTCAACTTCTACCAGGCGTTCGTTGGACTCGTCCTCGTCCTGACGGTGAATCGTATCACCCGCGGCATCAGCGCTGAGCACGCGCTCTATTGAGGCACCATGAGCGCTGACGCTGTCACCCGGATCAAAGCAAAGCGAACCTCAAGTGGCCGCGTTGCCGGCGGTAAGCAGGGTCTCTCACGAGGGTCGACGATCGGCCTCCATGTCGGGCTCACGATTCTCGCGATTCTCTGCCTGATCCCGATGCTCGTCGTCATCTCCACCTCCTTCTCTTCCGAGTCGGACGTCAAGGAGAACGGCTACCCGATTATCGTCCGTGACTTCTCACTGGATGCCTACGAGCAGCTGATCGGACGAAGCTCACGGACGATCATCGACGCCTACGTTGACACCGTCATGGTGTCGGGTGTGGGAACCTTCCTCAGTCTCTTCGCCTGCTCGATGGCGGCCTATGTGCTGGCCCGGCGCAACTTCTTCCTGAGGACGCATCTCACCTTCTTCATCTTCTTCACGATGCTCTTCAACGGTGGACTCGTCCCCACCTACATCGTCATCACGCAGATCTACAGTCTGCAGGACACCTTCTGGGTTCTCGTGCTCCCCCTGGTGGTCGTCCCCTGGTACATCCTCATCCTGCGAACTTTTATGCAGGGCATTTCCTATGAGCTAATCGAGTCGGCAAAGATCGATGGCGCGAGCGAGTTCCGCATCTTTGGGACGATCATCCTGCCACTCGCGAAGCCCGGGCTCGCATGCATCGGACTCTTTATTCTGCTCCGCTACTGGAACAGCTGGTTCGAGGCGATGCTCTACATCAACCGCAGTGACTGGCAAACGCTGCAGCTGATGCTGATCCGAATGCAGCAGCGTGTGGAAGCGATGTTCGACGAAAACTCGCTCATTCAGACAAATCTGCGAATCGTCGACATTCCGTCGGAGACTCTCCGCATGGCCATGGTGGTCGTGGCGGCGGGACCAATGCTCATCGTGTTTCCCTTCTTCCAGAAGTACTTCGTCCGCGGACTCACGATCGGCTCTGTCAAAGGGTAAGGGCGCCGGTATGGCGTTTCAGAAAAAAAGAAGGAGGAATCGTATGCGATCAAGAATGGTGATTGCAGTGTTGCTCTTCGCTATGGTGGCCGGCGTACTGTCTGCCGGTGGCGAGGGAGAGTCGGGAGACGGACCTGTTGAGCTGGTGCACTACGGATTCAGCGCCGGCGATGTCAGCGACGGGCCCGAGGTGTTTGGTCTGATTAACGAGAAGCTGGGGGCCCGGATAGGAGCCACAGTCGACTACGTCGATATTCCTGGACCGGAGTACGAGCAACGCATTCAGGTCGTGATCAACTCGGGCGAGGCATACGACGTTGCGTTCACTTCGCACTGGCGAAACAACTACCACGTCAATGTCAGCAGGGGTGCGTTCACCGACCTCACCGATCTGCTTCCCGATCTCGCACCGACGATTTGGAGCACGCAGCAGGGCTACATCGATGCAGCGCGCGTTGGCGGCCGCATCTACGCCGTCCTCAATGAGCAGATCTTTGCGCGAAGCCGCATGACTCGCCTTCCGTACGAGTGGGCCGATGCCGCCGGCATCGTTCCTGAGGAGTACTCGGATCGAGCACTCTTCGGTGGCGAGGATCTCTACGACCTCGACCTCGAAATGCGTGAGCTGATGAATGAGGTGATGCCGGAGGACGCTGTCTTTGACGGCCTTGGACCGGAAGTCGCCTGGGACAAGAACTTCATCGTTCCCATCATCGCCTCACAGGTTCCCGGTGCGGTGCAGGGCGATGTGGCCAATGAGCTGCGGGTCTTCAACCAGTACAAGTCGGACGCCTTCCTCGAGTTGCTCGACTACACCGAGCTCCTCGTCGAACGCGGCCTGATCCGGAACACGGATCTCGCTCGTGACCCCGAGGCGCAGCGACAAGCGCTCGCAGCCGGCATCCACGTGACACCGGTCGAGCCGGGCGGCACCTTCAAGCCGGGCGGTGAAGAGCAGGGCGCAGAGCGCTGGCAGTATCTCTACTACGAGAACCAGATGACGCCTGCCACCCTGACCACCACGGGCATCATCGCTACGATGCTCGGTGTCAGCTCTGCCTCTGAGAATGTAGAGAAGTCACTTGAGTACCTGGAAGCCGTCTTCAGTGACGACTCCATCTACATGCTCTACCACTATGGCATTGAGGGCAGACACCACACGGTGGATGACGGGTTCCTGACGGTCGTCGCCGGCTCCGGCTACAACCGTGGTGTTCCCTGGGCGATGGGTAGCCAGTTCCAGCAGATTCCGGTTGCCGGACAGCCGGCAGACGTCTGGGATCAGACCCGCGAGCTCAACGCGAGCGCCCGTCAGAGCCCTGCGCTCGGCTTCGCCTTTGATCCGGCGAATGTGACGGCAGAGATCGGCCAGACGCGAAGCGTCCACGACGAGTTCGTTCCCGGTCTGATGGATGGATCCCGACCGCGTTCGGACTACCAGGAGTTCATAGAGAAGATGGACGACGCGGGTGCAGAGAGGATTGTTGCGGAGTTACAGCGACAGATTGATGCGTGGGCCGCGACCCGGTAGAGACGCACGACCGCAACCATCCATGTGATGGAGAGGGGCCGCCTGAGCGGCCCCTTTTTTCTCGTCCGAAGGGAGGACGTGTGAAACTGGACACCTATCTGGAAGCAGCCAATCACGACTACGACCCGACCGCTCAGCTCGTGCGCGCGAAGTTTAGTGGCGCCGGCTATCATTCGCGCCTGACCTCCGGGACGCTCGTGCACCCGCTGCGGGAGTCCATGACCTATGCAGCCTACTTGCTCGCCTCAGGCGAAGCGAAGAATCACGAGCGCGCGGCGCATGTGCTCCGTGCCGTGCTCTCCTATCAGGACAGAGACCCTGCAAGTCGCACCTTTGGTATCTGGCCCTACACCGCGGAGGAGTCACTCGCCGAGATGAATCCTCCGGACTGGAACTGGGCAGACTTCCTGGGTTCGTTGATTGGCCTGATTCTCGCCTCGCACGCTGATAGCCTCGACGAGCCGCTCGTTGAGCAGCTGCGCCATGCACTGCGGAACGCGGCGATGGCGATCTTCCGCCGCAATACGCGCCCCGAATACACCAACATCGCGATCATGGGGGCCGGCGTCACCCTCATGGCCGGGGAGCTTCTCCCCGATCCCTTTCTCCTCGCCTATGGGCGGCGCCGGCTCGAGCGCATTCGGATAAGTGTAGAGGAGAACGGCGATTTCGCGGAGTACAACAGCCCGACCTACACCTTTATCGCGCTCGAGGAGCTCTCGAGGATTCTCTTCGCTGTCACTGATTCTGAGACGCGCGCGACGGCCACCTATCTTGCCGACCACGCATGGGCGGTCATCGCTGACCGCTTTCATCCGCCGACAGGTCAGCTCGCCGGGCCGCATAGTCGCGCCTACTCTGAGCGTCTTGCGCTACGCACCGTGCGGCTGATCGAACATGCGACTGGCGCTCGCATTCACTATGCCGACGCGGGGGCACTTGAGACCGGGAGAAAGATGCCCGGACCGATGCCGGAGCTTGTACCGATGGTTCCCTGTCCGCAGTCGCTCCGGCATCGTTTTGCTGCCCAGGCGAGCGGATCGCCTGCGGAGAATCGGGTCGTCAGGAACCCCGTCATCCGCGGCATTCATTCGGGCAAGGACATGGTGGCGACCACCTGGCTCGGAGAACGCGCGACTCTTGGTTCGGTCAGCGCCGACTCGAGCTGGGTGCAGCGCCATCCCCTGATCGGCTACTGGAGAGAGGATGAGGCAATTGCGACGACCTTCCTCGTCCACGTGATGAAGGACGGTCGTGAGTTCGCATCGTTTATGGTCCGAACGGCTCAGCAGGGGAACCGGGCGGTGATAGGCCTGAGCCCACTCGCAAACAGTGGCGACTGGCATCTCTATTTGGACCATCCGCCCGATCACCAGTTCACATTCTCAGACCTCCGCGTCTCATTCGTTGTTTCGAGTCCGCAGCAGCCGACGGTCCGCGGTGACGGCTCGTCCTTTTTGCTGGCTGCCGACGGATGTGCCGTCCGGGTCACGCCGGTGGGTGGTGCATTCCAGGGGGATCCGGTGCGATGGGAAACCGAATCAGATCCGCAACGAGCCGCACTCCATGCGATACTCTACCGCGGAGATCCGCTGACCCTTGATTTCCGAACGCTCGAGAAGACGTGGCTTGTCGCCGCGATCGATCTGGTGACCGCCGGTGTGGAGCGAGATCACTCTGACTCGGAGATCCAGGTCGAGCAGAGAGGAAGTGACGCGATGGTGCGATGGCAGCGGGGTATTGAGCTGGCCGTGCCCACGAGCGTTGAGCTCTATCCTCTCGACCCATCGATCTGGAAGCAGGGCTGACGGAGAAGGCGATTGATCTCACGGAGGACGCTGTGAACATCTACTGTCCCATGACCATGGATCCTGAACGGCTTGCTCAGTTCACTGCCGAGTGGGACGGAGAACGCGACGAGCATGGACGGCCGCATGTCCCTGACGACGTGCTGCGCCGCATGGAGAAAGTGACGATCACCCAGGCCTGGGGCACCTGCCGTGGGGCCGACTACCACTATCAGTACGAGGGGGGCTTTGTCTGCAACAAGCCCGGTTCCGTGCTGGTCGGGCGAGCGATGACCGCGGTCTACATGCCGCATCGTCCAGACCTCCGAGCGTCTGTCGGCGCAGCGGGCGCCGAGTATGGCTGCGAGGGAGATGTCGTCTCCTGGCCAATCGAGGAGCTCGCGAAGGACGACATCTACGTCGCGGATGTCTTTGGCCGTATCAAGGACGGGCCGGTGATCGGCGAGAATCTTGCTACTGCGATCTACGCCCGGACGGGGAAGGGTGTGGTGCATGACGCTGCCGTTCGTGACATTGACGGCATCAACGCGATTGAGGGATTTGTCGCCTACTGCCGCGGTGTGCACCCGTCGCACGCATCGCCAAAAACCGCCGCGCTTATGGGGATCAACTGCCCTGTTCGCATTGGCGAGACGACGGTGATGCCGGGAGATGTCGTCCTCGCCCGGGAGGACGGTGTGGTCTTTATCCCGGCTCACCTCGCGCTCAAGACGGTTGAGTCAGCGGAGTTGGTGACGCTCAAGGATGAGTTCGGCACGCAGCGAATCAGAGAGGGCGTCTACGGACCAGGCGCCATTGATCAGCAGTGGACCACCGCTATGGATGCCGACTTCCGCGAATGGCTCAGGAGTGAAGCACCAAAACGTGGACTCGATCCGGCTGCGGTGGAGGGATTGATGCAGCGAATGGCCGGCGAACGGACCTGGTAGTCGCTGCGGTATCCGTAGTGGAGGAGCAATGAAGATAGACGCGATCGACATCTACGCCTTTGAACAGCCACACGGCAAAACCTATGAGCTGACCCAGGTTCCCACGGTCACCCGGACACAGTACACCCACAAGGCGCGTCCCTCGAGCGGTCCGGGTTACGAATACGTCTTGCGCGTTCGGACCGACGAGGGAATCGAGTCGCTCTGCGAGATTGAGGGGATCACCATCACCGGTAGTGTCGACGCCATGCTCGAGCTGCTACGGGTGAACGCGATCGGTGCCGACCCGCTTCATCGTGAGTACCTCTTCCAGAAACTCTTTGTCGGGACAAGGTGGGCCTATCAGAATCCTGGCTGGTTTGGAGCCTTCGACCTCTGTCTCTGGGATATTGCCGGTCAGGCACATGGCCAGTCGGTTGCCTCCATGATGGGGCAGATCCGACGTGGCATGCCGGTCTACACCACCGGCGCCGATGGCTCCGTTGACTTCTACCGGGAATCCATCGACAACACGCGGGCGCTCGGGATCAACGCATACAAGCCGCACAGCTACAAGGGCGGCAAGGCCGATCTCCCTATTCTCGTCGCGCTCCGGGAACACGCCGGCTCCGACTTCGATCTGATGCTCGACCCGGTCTGCTCGTACAGCCTGCGAGAGGCGATTGAGGTTGGCCGGCTGATGGACGAGCTCGACTATGTCTGGCTCGAAGAACCGATGCCCGAGCAGCGCATGCATCACTACCAGGAACTCTGCGACTCGCTCGCCATCCCCGTCATGGCAACCGAGCGTCTGATGCACGACATGGATCTGACGGCACAGTGGCTGATCAACGGTGCGACTGATTTGCTTCGCGGAAATGCTCGCTACGGTGGAGCCACTCAGATCCTCAAGCTTGCACACTTTGCGGAGATGTACGGCGCAACCATTGAGCTCAACGGCAAGGGCGGGCTCTTTGGAATTGTCCACGCAGTGCTCGGCCAATGCATCTCCAATACTCGCTACTACGAACTCTCGCACGGCGACTTCTCGGTTGCGCCGGATGAGCGGTTCCGGGCAATGGGACGCGAGG
>JANQQY010000445.1 GCA_028284845.1 Spirochaetales bacterium | reverse complement strand
TTGTGATCGGCGGTATGTTCATCCCGCCCGACTTCTATCCAGAGTGGCTCCAGCGCATCGCCCGAGTGACTCCGTTCGCCTTCGCCGCCTATTGGCCCGCAACCACCTGGGTCGCCTTCAGTTGGGATCGGTTTCTCACCACAATCGGCGGGCAAGCCGCCTACCTCATCACATTTGGCGTGCTTGCGTCTCTCATTTTCCGCGCGGCCGTTCGCAAGCTGCACGTTCAAGGAGGATAGATGAACCGACGAACAAAACACCACCCTTCGGTCGGTCTCGCGCGACTCGCGTCTCACTACTTCCGATTCAACCTCAGTTCGAACATGGCCTACTCGACGAGCTTTCTCATCCAGGTCTTTGGAATGGCGCTCAACAACAGCGCCTTTGTCGTCTTCTGGTTCGTCTTGTTCGACCGGATCGGGGGCGATATCGCAGGATATGCGTTCTCAGACGTTATGCTTCTCTGGGCCATTGCCGCATCCGGAATCGGGCTTGGTGTCGTCCTCTTTGGCAATGCCCCCTTTCTCTCGCGGATCATCTACTCCGGCGAGCTTGACGTCTTCCTCCTCCAACCCAAGCCTGTGCTGCCAAACGTTGTCATGAGCCGAATGGTCGTTGCCGGTTGGGGAGACTTCATCTACGGTGTGATCCTTTTTGTCTCCACGCAACAGGTGACGGTGTTTGGTGTGCTGCTGTTTGCACTTTTTGTCCTCTTGATGGCTGTGGTCTACACGGCTATCCGTGTGATCTATCACTGCGTCAGTTTCTACGTTGGGAATGCCGAGGGGTTTGCGTCGCTTGCAGGGGAGCTGATTATCACCTTCTCGATCTATCCGGGATCGGTGTTCAAGGGTGCGAGCAGCTGGATCCTCCACACTCTTATTCCGGCCGCGATCGTGACGTACATTCCGTCACGAATCTTCCAGGAGTTCGACCTCCTTTCGCTCATCATCGTGCTTGGCGCCGACACCGTGATTGTTGCGCTCGCCTTTGTACTCTTTCGTCGCGGAGTGAAGAAATACGAGAGCGGGAACCTCATTGGTGCGCGTATGTAATCGCCGGGAGCGTTCGCGCTCCCGGTGAATGGTACCGACGTGACCCGAAAGTGACCCAGGGCAGCTTGGTACATTTAGTTCATAAAGTATTGAACTTACAGAACCATACTAGTACCATCCTACCATGAGTCTGATAGATGCCTACGTTGAAGAGGTGGGACTGTTCTATGAAGGGTTTGGCCTCCCGCGAATGTCCGGCCGAATCCTGGGATACCTCATGGCCACCCAGGCGGACGGCGCAAGCTTCGATGAGCTCCAGAATCGTCTCAAGGCGAGCAAGGGCGCAATCAGCGGGAGCCTCACGTTTCTTCTGGGTCAGCGTCTGGTTGAGAAGTACATGAAAAGCGGAGACAGAAAATCGTACTACCGCTTCTCAACGGAGAATGCGTTTCAGGTTATCGACCAGAAGATCACCGCTATTTCGAGCGTCCGAAAGGTTTTCGAAGGCGCGAACCGCATCAACGATGCCGAGAGCTCGCGGCACCACCAGATCAACCGCATCGTTGACTTCTACCGATTCCTGGAGAGTGAGATTCCAAAGCTCAAGGAGAAGTGGCGGCAAGAGAAGGAGAGTGACGCATGAGTAGTCGGGTAAAAAGCTGATGGGCCGAAGTTATGCACGGGGCTACCGCAGATCGTTTTTTTCGAGTGTTACAGGGGAGGGAGCCGGCGATCTACGAAGAGATCTTGGACAAGACTGAGGAACACTACACGACAGTATCTCGCGACACGGCATTTGCAGGGCGGTCGACGAACCCGATGGATAAGCGGCTGGACTTCACCGCATACTGCCTCGCACTCATCAAGACGATGGAAGAGCGTGGGTGGGACGTCGCATCCATCCGAAACCTGTGCCTCGAAATCACGAAAGAGTACGTGAAGCCACGCAATCGCATTCACGCATGGTTCAAACGACTCCCGGTCCGTCTCATTCACACCCGACTCATGCAATCGATCGTCCGCTCACTCAACCGTCGTATCAGCACAAAGGGACACGCGGACGGCTTCGCCGCGACTATCCTCACCGACAAAGACGAGACGCTTGGACTTGGCTACGGCATCGACATCACAGAGTGCGGCATCTGCAAGCTCTTTCAGAAGCACGGTTCTGAGAACTACGTTCCCATTCTGTGCGAAGTCGATCGGATCACAACGACCCTTGCAGGGCTCACGATGATCAGATCCGGCACCATCGCGGAGGGTTCGGAGATCTGTGACTTCCGGTACGTGCGAAGCTCCGCCGGCGCCGAAGCGTGAGCGAGGTCCGGCTCCTCGCGGTCTACCGTTCACTCAGATAGACAATGGGTGGGGTATGCTTGCGGAATCGTTTGCGATTGCCAGGCTCCAGCTTTCGGAACGCCTGCGGAGAGATCACGACCTGCCCACGTCCGGCGCCCCGGTCGAGCGTCCAGAGAATGTTTACCGCATCTCCAATGATGTCCCAGTTCTTGATTGGAGGAATCCTCCCAAAGACAACGGTGCCGAAGTGGAGCGAAAAGGTAAGCTTGTGACTGTGCCCGCGCTCGTCCAGAAGCTTCTCGAGCGCCCCCTTGAGGTCGAAGAGCGCCGACATAGCCTCGTCGGCCCGTTCATCCGGAAAGGCGAAGAGTGCCGCGTCGCCGATGTGCTTGATCAGCATTCCTCCGGCGCCTTCTATCCTTGGATGCGCCTCAGCGGATAGATCCTGGATAAGGTGAAGCGTCTCGCGAGGAGTCTGAGATCGAGCTATGCGACTAAAACCGTTGATATCGTAGATGCCGATAAATGCATCCATCGACCGGCCATCCGAGAGTCCGGAGAATGAGGTCATTGCGCGCTCCTTGATAGGGTGCTAATCAGTCGGTCCATATGCCCGACAGTGGAAGGAGTGTCGTCGGCCCGTGCGTCCGACAGTTCGCGGCCTAGTGGCCGCCTTCAAAATAGTCAGGAACGGGACGCAGCGCAACGTCCCACGCGGAGTGTCGTTACGAACAGACTCGGTTGCGACCGGTATTCTTCGCCTCTCGAAGCTTGTCGCTCGCCCTCTGAATGAACTCAGGGACGGGAGGAGCCATACTCGCGGCTGAGCCATCGAGCTCGACGACACCGATGCTCGCCGTCACTCGGATCTCTCTGCCGTCGACCGCCTCCGTCCTTCCCGCCTCAACCTGAGATCGAAGCCGCTCCGCGACAGCGACCGCATCCTTCAGCACCGTATCGGGCATCACTACTACAAACTCTTCACCTCCGTACCGGGCGACCCAGTCGGTGCTCCGCGAGGCCTTTCCAAGGGCACGCGCGGCAAGCGTGAGGGCCCGGTCGCCTCCAGGGAAACCGTACGTCCGATTGATCGCACCGAACTTGTCGAGATCGATCATCGCAACACAGAGTCTCCGATCGGACCGGACTGCGTTCTCAATCTCACGCTGCATTCGTTCGTCAAAGTAGCGGCGGTTGAAGAGTCCGGTCAGCCCATCGCGCTCAGCTTCATCCCGAACGCGAGATATCATGCGCCGACTCCGGCGGGCAAGTTCCTCGCTCAGTCGCTGAGTCAGCACGTGCACGCGGTCCTCGTAGCCCTGGAGCTCGACATCGATCGAGTTCTGCGTCCCATCCTCCGCGATCTGGGCATAGGAGAAGATAGTATTCTTGCCGGCGCCCTTTCCATGATAGAGGGCCTGGTCGGCGCGGCGGAGAATCGAGTCCAGGTCTATATCACCGGTGGATGTAGCCACTCCAAGCGTCGCGGTGACGCTGATGGTCTTGTTCTCGTCGATCTCGATTCTCGCCTCTTCAATCTCGGATCTGAGGAACTCCGCGAGTGCCCGAGTCTGCTCATCCGCCTCGTGAACGAGGAGAAAAAACTCTTCGCCTCCATAACGAGCCACAAGATCGACACCAAAGGAGGCGGCACGAAGGACGTTCGCAATGCCCTGAATCACGAGATCCCCGGCCGCGTGACCGTGCGCCTCGTTCAGTCGCTTGAAATCGTCGAGATCGGCAAGAATGATGGAGACCGGCGCTTCTGGCGCAGCGTTCTTGAGCGCAATCTCGCTCGCTTCAGCAAACGCTCGCCGACTCATGAGCCCTGTGAGGCCATCCACCTTCGCCACTTGATCGATTACTCGCGCGATGAGCCTCGTGAGGCGGAGACGAAACTCAGATGCTTCGGCATCGCTGCGACAGAACTCGTCGGCCGGCTCGGCGAGTCCTCGCTCGATGAGTGTTCGTTCGTCGTCAGGACTGGAGATCAGGAGGAGCTTTGGGCGTCCGAGCAGAAGATCAATCTCGCCGGTCGCGCCGCGTTCGATCGCTGAGGAATCGGCATCGACGACGGCCACATCCCACGGTTCATTGCCTGAGACAAGCTCAATCGTTACCGACGGAGACAGATCCTCGCGTGCCTGAGTCAGGAGCGACACAGGGCGTCGTGAGCGCCATCGAAGTCGCAGCTCCACTACGATGCCGCCTGCGGGTGATCGCCCCGGACCAAGTCGGAGAGCTCCGCCGCCCGAGCGTTGCTCTTGACCTGAGCGACGCTCTTGCAGCCTGGGATCACTGCCGTCACCGCCGGATGCTGGAGGCACCATGCCAACGCCCACTCGGCCATCGGAACACCCTCTGGAACCTCACTCCCGGCGATTCGTGCGACCTCTACGAGGCGAGCCTCAACCATCTCACGGTCGTGACGACTTCGGACATCCGACCCCGCAAAGGTGGCGCCAGGCTTGTACTTGCCGCTGAGGTAGCCGCTCGCAAGGGGAACACGTGCAAGGACACCAAGGTTCTGGTCGCGGCAGATGGGGAACACCTTCTCCTCCGGCGCCGTGTCGAGTCGATTGTAGATCACCTGAATCGCCTCTGATCCAACCGCCGCAGAGCGTCCGGTCTGATAGTCGTTCGTGTTCGCACCAATGCTGATGCCCAGATGACGGACCTTTCCCTCTTGCTTCAGACGCGCAAGGCGCTCCCAGAGCGCATCGTTGTCAAACACCTCGTTTGTACCGGAGTGAAACTGCAGGAGATCCACATAGTCGGTCCGAAGCGCCCGGAGCGATCCATTGACCTGCTCTTCAACCCCATCGGCATCCCAGATCTGCTGACGCTCGAACGGACCATCAAACTTGTGCCCGAACTTCGTGGCAATAAACCACGACTCTCGTTCGCCCGGAAACACTTCGTCCAGTGCGCGTCCAATAAGACGCTCCGAGAGGTGATCTCCGTAACACTCAGCGGTGTCAATGAGGTTGATTCCGACCTCTCGCGCAGCAGCGAACATCTCGTTGACTTCACGCTGTTCGAAGTCCTTTCCCCACTCTCCCCCAAACTGCCAGGTTCCAACGCCCACCACAGATACCTTTGCGCCCGTACTTCCCAGAATTCGATACTTCATGGAGAGAGCGTAGCCCGATGGCATCGTGCGCGCAAACGGGTACTCGCTGATCGGAACCCATCACGGCCAGGATCAGGCGCGAGCACTTGTCACATTCGAGAGCCGGTGGTATTGTCTCGCTCACACTACCAAAGGAGGCTTTGATGATAGAGCGAGTAGCACAGTTTATCGGCCGCCGGCGGGGTCTGCCCTTCCTGTAGATCTCCGCGCCGGACAGTAAGCAGGTCGCCCAGCGATGACTGGATGCGGGCTGTCGTGAAGCAAGCGGAGACAGTATGAATCCCATTACATGGAACCACATCGCTCGTGACCCGTGGTTGGTCCGAGCCAAAGAGAGAGTTGTTGAGACCGATCGAATAGGCCGCGTCGTTGCGCAAGACGGCCCGGTCTACCGCGTGATCACGGAAGCCGGTGCTGAGAATTGCCGACCTTCGGGACGACTTGAGTACCTGATCGACCTTGGGAGCGCGATCTCCCCGGCAGTCGGTGACTACGTTTCAATTGGCCCTGAGACGAACGCCCCCATCCGAGAGGTGCTTCCTCGCCGGACGGTGTTCGAGCGAAAGGCCGCCGGAACCGTTGCGGAATCGCAGGTGATCTGCGCGAACGCTGACACTGCGGTGATCGTTACGACAGCACCGGCCGCGGCCACAGGGGATGAAGAACGCAAAGCACTTCTTCATGACTTCAATGTCAGACGCGTCGAGCGGTTTATTGCGACGCTCGACTCAAACGTGAGACCGGTGCTGGTCATCAACAAGTGCGACTTAATCGACGAACCGGAAGAGGTTGCCCGTTCCATCCGAGCTGAGCTTCCCGGGTTGCGGATCATCATGATATCCGCACTGGAGGGTTCGGGAGTGGAAGACGTGCTCGCGGAAGTGGGCGACGGCGAGACCGCAGTCTTTGTGGGATCGTCCGGAAGCGGCAAGTCGACGTTAATCTCGCAGCTCACCGGGACCGATGTCCGGACCGGCGCCATCCGCGCGTCGGACGGGCGCGGGCGTCACACAACAACGGGGAGAAGGATGTACGCGCTTACACATGGCGGATTGGTCGTAGACACCCCAGGAGTACGAGAGGTGCAGCTCTGGTCATCTGAGGACGACGACGAGCAGCTTGCGGCCGCCTTCCCTGAGATTGAGGAACTTGCCGGACAGTGTCGGTTTTCCGACTGCCGGCATGAGTCGGAGCCGGGATGTGCCATTCGAGACGCGGTTCAGCGCGGCGAGGTAACGCACGATCGCTACCTGAGCTTCT
>JANQQY010000414.1 GCA_028284845.1 Spirochaetales bacterium | reverse complement strand
GAAACATGATCTTGAGGTCGCTCTCGTGACCCGCCCGCAACATTGCTCGCAGCTGATCCCGGAAGAGATCGCGGTTGGCAAGCGAGAATCGGATGCCTCTGACTCCCAGGAATGGGTTTCGCTCTTCCTCGCGACCGGCGAGTAGCTTGTCACCGCCGATGTCCGCCGTTCGGAGCGTAACCGGTCGTCCGGGCATGCTCGAGATGATTGTCCGGTAGACCTGATACTGCTCTTCTTCTGAGACGTAGTCGTTTCGAATGATAAACGGAAACTCACTTCGATAGAGACCGATTCCGGCGGCCCCGGCCGCAAATCCTCTGCGTGCGTCGCTCAAGAGGTTCACGTTTGCGTAGACAAGCGTCCCCTCCGGTTCCGGATGCACCGCTTCGCGAGCCGGAATCGAATCTGATGCGCGGACGCTCAGACCGCTTGGCGCCGGCGAGACCTCCTCGAACCCGTGCTCCTTGAGTTGGTCGGCGGTCGGTGAGATCGTCAGTGAGCCTTCGTCCGCATCGAGGAGCAGCGGCGTTTCGTCGGCAATCTCAAGGATCCGCGGATCCGAGGTGAAGAGCACCGGCAATCCGAGCGACTGGGCCAAGATGGAGATGTGCGCAGTCACCGTCGAGCCAAGCAGAACGACGCCCGCGGCGCTTCCCATCGCAAGGCGCACAAGGTCACTCGGCATGACATCATTGACGATCGCGATGTGCCCTGCGATCTGCTCGGATTCGCCCGCTCCCTCAACGGTGAGTTTCTCAAGAACGCGCTGGCCAATGTCCCGCACGTCTTGCGCCTTTTCAGCGAGCCGGGCCTCTCGGAGCCCGCGGAAGGTGCGCACAAAGGAGGCCACCACCGATTGCACCGCGTCTTCAGGCGTCTGACCGGCCTCGACCAGAGACCGGATCGCGCCCGAGAACGATTCGTCCCGGATCATCAGGAGATGCGTCGAGAAGATGAGAGAGACGACATCGTAGAGCTCGTTTGCTGGATCGTTGAGCAGCTCTTCGATCTCGTCGCAGGTTGCTTCGATCGCACTCTCAAGTCGGGCGAGTGCCTCGTCGCGTCCCTCTTCTATCTTGGTCGTGGCGGTGTTTCGCACGCCGCTGCTGCGATAGAGCAGAGCCTCCCCGGTCGCGAGTCCGCCCCCTGCTGCGGTTCCCAGAATGGCCTCCGAGGGGAGCGCGAGGTCTTCTTCGGTCTCGGAGACCTCGTGGTCTGCTACCAGCGACTTCGCGTGAACAAACTCCGCCACCAGTTGGGAGGCTGCATCGTGAATGATGCCCTCGGCATTTCGTGCGTGCTCGTCTGTGAAGAGCGCGACAACCGCCCCTGCCCATCGGTCCTCGTGGTGGATCGGCATCGCAACCCGCTGGCCCGCCGGAGCGGCGTGGACATAGTCGCGAAGTGTCGCCGCGGTGAGATCGTCGCCATCAATTCCTCGTCGGCCCAGCTCGGCCGGAGTGCTAGATGCCGCCCAGGCGGCGGCGGTGTGCCGATCGGCCCACGCTCGCAGACCAAGCCGGTCGGTTGCCTTGTCCAGGAGGTAGATACCGACCAGTCGCGAATCCGCCCGCTTTCTCACATGCGAGGCGACCGAGGCGAGGTAGGTGTTCAGGTGTCCCTGATCGGTGAGATCCTCCGTGCGGGGACGGGGGAACTCTGGATCCCGAAGTTGAGATAGCGGATCTGTCCCACTCATGGGCTGAAGCTATGAAGCTCTCTATGGGCGGTCAAGCCGATGGCCTGTTCGAAGAGGTGGGTGCCGCGGCGGATCGCCTACCTGTCGCTACTGGGTAACGCGTCGATATCTCTTGAGTTCGTCGAGGAAGTTCGGTGTGAACAAGCCGGGATCTGCACCTTCTATCTCCGTGAGGGTCCAGAACCGGCCTTCCTCGATCTCACCCGGATCGGGCCGAATCTCCGCGTCCCAGCGAAGAGAGTAGGTCTGCACAAGCTCGGACTCGAATGGATTACTGTGTTGGTACTTGTAGAGCGGCGTGAGCTCCCGCGGTTCATCAAGAGCTACACCGAGTTCTTCAGCGAGCTCTCGCAACGCCGCCGTCGGATAGTCTTCTCCGGCGTCAACATGCCCGCCGACAGAGGTATCCCACTTCCCCGGCTGGACATCTTTGTCCGCCGCCCGCTTCTGTAGGTAGAGAGCGCCGTCCGAGCGGAATACCAGGACGTGGACAACGCGGTGGAGGAGGGCAGGGTTGCCGTGCACTTCTGATCGCAGGGCGCGACCAATAACTGCATCGTTCTCGTCAACGATGTCGAAGGTCTCTTCCAAGCCTACGCCTTGCCGCGCTGCATGCGCTCGCCGATCTGTGCGCCGGCGATTGCGAGGAAGAGCGCGACCACTCCGGAGACAATGATTCCAAGGATCCCGCCGCGGCTCGCATCAAAGATGATTCCGGCCACGGCGATGATTACGGCTGAGACAGCCGGTTCTCGAATCGTGACTCCCGGTGAGACGTAGCCGGTCAAGAGACCGCCCAGGAAGTAGGCAATCGGCTTCGCGACAATAAAAAGGATAAATCCGAATCCAAGGGTCAGGAGCCCGAACACCGTGAAGACGATGTTGAGCGCCACCTGAACGACGAGGAGGATCAGTATCCCAATGCCAACCCATTTCCAGTCGAGTGATTCACGTGCCATACGACGAGCGTAGCGTGACCGCCGGCCCGTGACAACCTTTGGTGGGACTGGTAGCTTCTCCCAATGCCGCTTCGGGTTGGGGTTCGCTCGAGCAAAGTCGTTCTCTTTGGCTACTTCGCGCTTCTGATGCTTGTGGGTGGAGTGCTTCTCTGGTTGCTCCCCACCTGGAACGGACCCGGCTCGCTCGAACTGATTGATGCGATGTTCAGCGCCGTCAGCGCCGTCGCGGTCACCGGGCTCATCACTGTGAACACGGCGGACTTCACGCTCCTTGGCCAGATTATCATACTCGTGTTGATACAGCTCGGGGGACTTGGGATCATCGCCTTCAGCACCCTCTACCTCACGGCGCCACGGAGACGGCTCAGCCTCCAGCGCCGTGCCTTCATCCGCGAGTACTTCGTGGACAGTCTTGAGTACCGACCGCGGAAGATCCTGCGGAATGTTGTGGCTTCAACCGTTGGCATCCAACTGCTTGTTGCAATCGCACTCTATCCCGCATTCGTTGAGGCGGGTGGCGCTCGTCCAGGCTTCACTGCTCTCTTCCACGCGATTAGCGCATTCTGCAACGCCGGTTTCTCCACATTCCGTGACAGCCTTGAGGGCTTCGCAACCGTTCATTCGGTGACGATCCCTATCATGATTGCACTTGTTCTTGGTGGGCTGGGGTTTGTCGTTTTTGAGGATCTCGCGCGGCGGGTTACGAAGCGTCGGCACGTCCTCACGCTCCACTCCCGCATCGTACTCGCGAGCACCGGCATTCTTATCCTCCTCGCCTGGGCAAGCTTCTACTTCACCGAAGCGCGCTACGGCCTTGCGGGACTCTCCGGTGGAGACCGCGCGCTCGTCTCGCTCTTCCAGGCCGTAACCCCAAGGACCGCCGGATTCAACACGATCCCGCAGGGCGAACTCTCAACACCGGGCTCGTTATTGACCATTGTCATGATGCTGGTCGGCGCCGCGCCCGGCTCGATCGCCGGCGGCGTCAAGGTCACCACAGTCGCCGTGATCATCTGGGCAGTGATCGGCCGAACCGATGACGACGGTGATGCTCGCCTCTTTCAGCGACGCGTGCCGGAGTCGGTCATCGCGCGGGCGATGCTCTTTGTCTCTCGAGCCATCCTTATTCTTGTCACCGCGCTCTTTCTGCTGGGCATCACGGAGAATCTGGTCGCCGGGAAGGAGTTCAGCTTCTACGAACTGATGTTCGAGGGGTTCTCCGCCTTCGGCACCGTCGGCCTCAGCACCGGTATCACCGGCTCGCTCTCATTTGCAGGCCGGATCGTCATCATGCTCACCATGTTTGCCGGCCGTGTCGGCCTCATCTCACTCGCCATCCCTTCGCCCGGGAAGCATTGGCGCAATCTCATTGACTATCCCACCGGGGAGGTGTTGATCGGATGAAGCAGTTTGCCATTATCGGTCTTGACAGCTTTGGGGTCTGGATCCTTGATGAGCTCCTCGAGCTCGACGTTGAGGTCTTGATCGTGGACAAGAACGAGACTCTTGTCTCGCAGTACCGGAACCGAGTCCAGGCTGCCTATGTCGCGGACGTTATTAAAGAAGAGACCATTCGGAAGATTGTGCCGGAAGATATAGACGCCGCGATCATCGACCTTGGCGATCGGACTCAGTCTTCAGTTCTTGTCGCCAACTATCTCAAGAAGATGGGAGTCCGAAAGATCATCGCCAAGGCGGAGACCGACGAGCACGGCGAGATCTTGCGCCTCGTAGGGGCAACCGACGTGGTGGTTCCCGATCGCGAGGCCGCCAAGCGAATCATGCCGCCGCTCCTCTCAGAGTCGATGTTCAGCTATATGCCCATCAGCGACAGGCTTGTCATGGCGGAAGTGCGATTCCCCGAGCACATGGACGGCAAATCACTTGCCGAGTCAGACGTGCGGCGCGAGCACGGACTCAACGTGGTGGCCGTCCGACCCGGCGGCGCGGGGCAGTTCGTCTTTGTCTCGCCGGCCTATCGGATCGCGGTGGCGGATACCTTTCTTGTTGTTGGTGAGACTGCGACGGTTCAGGGTTTTAGTCTGAACCACGAGGCATCGGGACAGTCCGAAGGGTTTTTCCGTCGCCTCTTCCGCGGACGGACCGCGCCGGCCCAAGGACAGGAATCCGATGAGACCTAACATCGTGCTGATCACCACCGACCAGCAGCGCTGGGATACGATTGGATCCCGCGGCAACCAAGCGATCGACACGCCTCATCTCGACTGGCTCTGCGACGAGGGCGTCTGCTATGAGAACGCATACGCTGACTGTCCCATCTGCATGCCTAGCCGGGCGACTATCATGACGGGCAAGAGTGGTTCCACCCTCGGGCTCACCGGGAACACAAATACCGCGTATCCTCTCGCTCATCATCGGACCCTACCGGAGCTCCTTGGTCAGGCCGGCTATCAGACTCGTGCCCAGGGCAAGATGCACTTCCACCCTGTCCGCGCGCACTACGGCTTCCAGACGATGGAACTCCCCATGGACTACTACCGGGAGCGTCATTCACTCTCCTCCGGTCCGTCTGATCTCCCCAAGGAGCACGGCGTGGGTGAGAACGAGATGCAGGCGGTGATCAGCACCGTGCACGAGAATCAGAGCCTGACGCATTGGACCGTCGCTCGCTCGATCGATTTTCTGGAGACGCGCGACCCAACCCGTCCCTTCTTTCTCTGGACGAGTTTCACAAAGCCGCATCCACCTTTCGATCCGCCGGCAAACTACTGGTCGCTCTACGCGAACAGAGAGATGCCTCGTCCGGTCCGGGGCGACTGGTCGGCAACCGTTGATCAGGTTCCTCAGGGTGCGCTCGCGCCGACCTACATGCTCAACAACGTCTGGCGATTCTCGGAGGAGCAGCTTGCGAACACGCGCCGAGCCTACTACGCCACCATCACCCATATCGACTACGCGCTTGGCCTGCTCTTCGGGCGAATGCGCGAGCTCGGACTACTTGAGAACACCTGGATCGTCTTCACCTCAGACCATGGTGAGAATCTTGGCGACCACTGGATGGGTGGGAAGTCAAACTTCTTTGAGGGGAGCGCGCACATACCCCTTGTCATCCGACCGCCGGCGTCGAGTTGGGACGCAAAGCCTGAAGCCGGAAGATCGGTGAGAACGCTCGTCACCCTTGCGGATATCATGCCGACGGTTCTCTCGCTGGCGGACGCGCCGCGTCCGAGAGCGACCGACCCGGGAGATGAGATGGAGGGTGAGGACCTCCTCTCTCTTCTTGCGCGCGACAACGGCGAGCGGGAGGTCGTTGGGGAGTCGGGTGAGTTCCTCTCGCTCATCACCAATCGGTACAAGTATCACTACTTCGCCTCCGGTGGTGAGGAGCTTCTCTTTGATCGTCGTATCGATCCGCATGAGCAGCACAATCTGCTCGCGCCGCCCGATGACCACGGCGCGGCCGGCGCCGCCGAACACACGGCAACCGCAGAGAGTCTCCGGGCTCGACTCGTGGCGGTACTCGAGAGCCGAGGCAGCAAGATGGTCGCAGACGGGAAGCTTCGAGTGACGGCCCCAATCACCGGCCCGTCAGAGGTCAATCGCTGGCCCGGCTTTCACTCCACCGTGGTTGAGTCAGACGTCCTGCATTGAGATGGAATGTGACCGGCTCTTGATGTGAGCGCATATTCACGGCTCACTACCGACGCGACTACTCGCGACGCCCTCCGCCAATCGTGAGCGCATGGATCGTGCCCTGCAACTCTTTGATCTGTTGCTTCTGCGCGCTAATGAGCCGAATGAATTCTTCAGCCGTTGCCTGGTCGGGCGTCTGCTCAACACGTGTGTGCGGATGCGGGTTGATCTCGGCGTAATCGTCTTCGGCCTCGATCGTTGCCAGACCAAAACTATCCTCGTACTCGCTCGTGTCGAGCGGCATGTCCGGGAATCGTTCCGAGTGAACGATCTTCTGCGCGATTCGGTCGATCTCCTTGAGGATGAGGGAGTCCCTCCCCACAAGCGCGAGCGGCACGGTGTCGCCCACCGCCTCTCGGACAATGTAGTCGAAGTAGAGGAAGCCCAGGCACATCGGTTCAACTTCGAGCTTCGTTTCTATGAGCGTCCGCAGGCTCTGCACGATCTCCATGTCCTCCGGCCGATCGCCCATGCTGACGACGATGCTTGGCCGAAGCTTCGCGAGTTCGGCTCGCACCTCGGCCGCGGCTCTCTTGCTGATCTTCTCCACCCGTTCCAGGATCTGCGCGATTCCCGGCGTTGAATTTGGTTGCTTGTCGCGCACAACGTCCGTCAGGTATTTGGTCGCGGCCTTGTGTGACGAAAGGCTCTGTTGGATCAGCCGGAAGACGACGTTCTTCAGAAAGCCGTAGGCGTTCAGGATTGCGGGTGCCTGCGGCGTTGTGACCAGAAGCCCGGAGTTGCTCATCAGAAAGAAGTCGAGCGTTGTGAAGTGACTGCCGGAACCAAGGTCGAGCAGGATGTAGTCGGCATCGATCCTCTCGATGTTGGAGATGACACTTCGCTTTTGTGCATGGGTTAGGTTGGCAGTCCCCGTAACGAGGACATCTCCGGGAACAAAATCGAGATTGGGGTAGGGCGACCGTACGCGGATGTCCTGGAAGGTCACGGATTTGTCCGAGACGAAGTTTCCAATCCCGAGGTTTCGGTTCTTCATCCCAAGGTAGGTGTGGAGATTCGAACCACCAAGATCGAGATCGACCAGAACGGTGCGCTGTCCGAATGAGGCGAGCGAGATTCCAAGGTTGGCAACCAGCACGCTCTTTCCAACGCCACCCTTCCCGGATGCGATGGGAAGGATTTTCCGCCGGGCGTCTTGATTGATGATCATGCCAGTTCCCTGCCCTCCGTATAGTTGCTGCCAATTGGCGAAATGGCAAGCCCTATACTATAGTTCGACAAAGCGGGGGTTGGATGCTGGAGATCTTCGATCAGAATCCTCAGAGTCGCGTCTTTCAAGTCGATCGCGAGTGCTACATCGTCTACCTCGGTGCCGACTGGGAAGACTACAAACCCTTCCTCCGACTCGGTACCTCGACACAGCTTCCCGCAAACCTTCCGCCTATCGTTTCATCCATCATCGTACCCGATGTCCTCACGGGCAACCCACTCGACGAGCCGACGAGCCTAGGCGGAACCCCCTCCGACGACACCCACTACATCGGCGATGTTGAGACGGTCGAGGCGCTGAAGGAGTTCGTTGGCATTGGCGAAGTTCCGGTCTCCGCAATCGAGGAGATCGATCACGAGGAAGACGATGCCAAACATGTCCTCGTCTACTATTACAAGGACGGTAACCTCAAGATTAAGTTCCGCAAGAACGAGATCTTTGATCTTCGCCGACGCGAGAAACTGGACGGCCACTTTGTAGCCCGCGCGAACGAGGTGAAGAATCAGTATGGACGCGGACCGTTTAAGCTGCCCGGCGACGCCTATCAGGCCCCCGGGTTTCTCGTCACCGGTTCCACTCCCTACCTCGTCGCGCGTGGACAGCTCGCTGCACTCAGACTGACATCGGACTACTTTTTCGAACTCTCGGCCGCGGCAATCGACGCCGACCGTGTCACGACCGTTCGTTCGGAGGAACCCGACGCGGCGCTCATTCGGTTTTTCAAGCGCGGGCGCACAAGGAACCGGGCGGTCCACGTTGTCAGCTCGCGACTTGACCGGGTAGGCGCCGCGACCAGTGTCTTTCGAGAAAACTCGCTCCTCCCTGTTCGTGCTCTTCCCATTGATTCGAGTTCGGGCGAGTACGAGTTCCAGCGTTTCACCGTAACCGAATCGGGCGACCGGACGATCGCGACCCTTGACGGCGTGGAAGGGCGCATCGTTTTTGGAGCGGCGTCCAAAGGTGATCCGGCGACCGACCTGCGTGTTGGCGGAACGTCGATCTCACTCGGCGGGCAGACCTACACTCTTCTGGACGGAACACTCTATCAGCTCGCCGATGGGTCGCTGACGAGAGCGGATGCTGAAGGATTCCTGCCGGAGAAGAACTATCCATACCGGGATCTGCTCTCGACGGCGGAGAACAACCTGCTCAGCCAGATCCAGTACTTCTTCAGCGAGCTTTCCGGAGGTCGCGACACCGGCAAGGTCATCCGTACGATCAAGGGTCTCGACCTTGCAAAGGGGAGAGAGCCGGCGCATCCGGTTGTCCAGATCCTCGTACACAACGCCATTGAGGTGGCCGGCTATCTCAAGGAGACGGAGAAGAACGTCGGCTCCGAGGTCGACGCTCTTGTTGGTGCGCTCTCCAAGCTCCAGATCAATCGACCTACGATACCGGCGTTCCTGCCGCTTGTGGGTGAGGTGCACGTCACGGACGCTCGTCCTTTTATCTTCTATCGATTCGCTCAGCGCATCACGAGTGACCGATATGCCCATGCGGAGCGCGTTGCGGAGGCGGTCGGCACGGTGCCTGAGTTCGACTATGAGGCCGAGCGTCAACGACTTGCGGATCTGATCGCTGGACTCGCCACGCCTGAGCAGATGGACGAGGCCCGCATGCGTCGCATCGCGGAGACCAAGCAGCCAACGAAGAAGCCAAAGGCGGTCGAACCGACTGAGTCTGCACAGTCGACCGAACAGATTACCGAGTCCGTGGAGTCCGAGGGCGAGTCCGGGAGCGGTCGATCAGGGCGCAGGCGTGGCGGATGGATCATTGCAGCAGCGGCTGTATTGATTCTGCTCATCCTGTTTGGCCTTCTTGCGACCGGTACGATATCCAACCCGTGGTTTGGTCAGGATCCCGCGGCGGTTGCAGGTGCGAACGACACCAATCCGGATTCCGATTCTGAGAACGACACATCCGCCGGCGACTCCACCACCGATGTGCAGTCCGACGCTGGTGATGATGACGATACCTCGAGCGCCGGAGATTCGACGGATGCGACCGACTCCGGATCGGATGGCTCAGTAGATGATGTTGCGACAACAAGCGGAGCGAACGACTCGAACGGCACCAATGCAGATCCGTCGGCGACGGATCCGTCCACAACCACTGAAGTGGTCCCCCCCGGCTGGGAGGACTCGCTGCCCGCACTGCGTGCCCTCGATCAGGAGCCGGATGTCACGATTACCGACACGACGGTGATTGGCCCGGGCGGCATCGAGATAACCCTCAACGACATCATCACCCTGGTCAATCTCATAGCCACCGACAACGGTTTTGATACGATGGACGAGGAGAACCCTCTCTTGCCCGATCCCGATTGGATCTATCCGGGAAATGTCTTTGTACTCCCGAACACGGTGACGTACACTGTCGAGAGGGGCGATTCGATCTGGAACATCGGCGTCCGCTACATGGTCGCGAGACTCCGTCTCGATTTTGCGGCGTTTACGAACATGTCTGCGGAGTACGAGGAGTCCGAAACCACGACCGCCCGGAAGACGCAGATCGAACGTGAGCTTGAGCTGCTCGCCGACGAATCGCACTCGGAAAACTTCACTCTGCTCGTGCGTGAGACGATCGCAGGGTGGCGTGAAGGCTAAAGGAGGACCGGCGGGGGTTTGAGTTGTAAACGTTAGATAGTGTATTATATTCGGGCCGGGGAGATGGCCCACAAACCACTACCAGGAAGGAGTTAATATGTCCGATATCCCTAGGAGTCCAAACGTATTTCACCCGCGCAAACCATCGGCTGTTGGTTCACGAAACAGTCTCGCGCAGGAAGGGCGAAGTCAGAAGGACGAGTACAAGCAGGTCATTGCAGAAGAAGTTGAGAACATTCTGAAGGACATTCAGGTCAAGCTCCCTGAAGAGGTTCTGAACGAGCTCGACGTGATGGGCGGTCTCAAAGAGAAGCTCTACAACTACTACAACCAGAACTACCAGAACATGTTCAACCGGTACATCGTTACCGCTGAAGATGAGATGGTGAAAAAGGTCCGGAACTTCATTGACAAGGAGGAGTCGAAGGCACTCGCACGATACTCCCCTAAGGAAGTCTCGGAGATGCTCGATCAGATCGGTGGTGCTGATAAGTTCAACACCGGTGAGATTGAGAAGTCGATGGTCAATATGTACGGCCACCTTCAGGGTCACATCCAGCGTGGAATGAACGACCTTGAGAACGAGACGAACGCCCTTCTCCGTCAGAAGACCGATGTTGGTGCATTCATCCGAGGTGAAAACGCCTACTCGATCATCAAGTGTGCGTTCAAGGACAACCTCCACAAGCCTAAGAACGTCAGCGACGTCAAGCTTTCGGTGAACATCCTGGACTCCGAGCTCATCAGCCCGATCTTCCAGTATCAGGTCACCGTTGAGTTCCTGATCAAGGACCAGATTTCCAAGACGATCACCAACCTGATCGAGCAGGAAGTTGAGCGATACCAGGACGAGCTGGTCGACGAAGGCAAGGACGAGCTCACGGACAGCGAGTTGATCTTTGAGAAGATCAAGCGCGTCCCGAATTACACGGACGACGAAGCTGAGGACGAGGGTTCAAAGCGATACACCTTTATGGCGAAGGAACTCGTCGAGAAGATCGAGGGCCTCCGCGCTGAGATCGATCCGAAGGAGTTCGATCCTCTCAACATCCGAGAGAACATCAAGAAGATCATTGACGCAGAGAATATCCGAAACCGTGGCTTCAACACGGCGGTCAACTCTCTTACGTCGATCCTCGATACCTCGAAGATGGGCTATCAGTACATCGAGAACCTCAAGAATGCTCGTGAGCTGATCGTTCGCGAGTATGAGGACATGGACGTCAATAATCTGCCGGACGAGCGCTATCAGATGCGCCTGAAGTACTACGATCAGGAGCAGCTCCTCAAAGAGCGTGATGCGTACGACAAGCAGATGGAAGCGTTCAAGAACGAGATCACTCAGCTCTGGGACGTTGTTGGTGCGGTGTACGAGAGCAACAAGAGCGGAATGCGCGTCAACGACTTTGACGACGTAGCGCGCCGAATGCGCAGCCGAATTCGTCGAACCAAGCAGGACAGTGGCGAGCCGCTGTACGAAGAGATCGAGAAGACCTGGGACGAGATTCTTCGCATCAAGGCGGAGGACACAGATGTTGAGCGACTAAACAATACCTACCTCCACGAGAAGCAGCTTCTCAAGAAGATGCTGAGCCGTGCCGCCGAGCGTGTTTCCACAATGTTCGGGTACGACCACTCGAGGGATCGTGTTGAGATTGACAAGCGCATCGCGTTCCTCAGTCGTGAGTTTGAGGAGTTCGACTACCTTATCAATCCGTACCATGTCCAGCCGGGCCTGATCCTCGATGTGGATATCACGAGCATCAAGCGCAAGAAGTTCACGCTGAACGGCATGGCGAACGTGCTCAATGAGTTCCTGCACGGCGTATCGAAGGGCTTCCAGGACGCAGCATTCGCGACCTTCAAGCGACGCCGATCGACCGTTCGCTCGGACCTCAATCAGAGCTTTGGGGCGGATGTTGACGAGGAGATCGTCGCAAAGGCACCAGAGATTCAGAGCTTCGGCGGTGGCGATGAGGCCAGTGATGCCGGGGTGAAGGGCAAGGCCGATGTGACGCCATCACGGCGCCGCAAGAAGGCTGACGACCTTCAAGAACTGTAGGGTATGAACAACACTCTAAACTTTCTTTCGCGTAGGGCGGGTTTCAACACCGCCCTACGTCACTTCAAGTCCACGACGAGCTTTTCGGGTGATATAGACGAAGGCTACAACCTCGCCGATGTCATCAATGAAGCCCTCGAGGATGAGGAGCTTGAGCGCGATCAGATCAGGGTAATCGTGAACGCGTTACTCGTTGACAAGTACTCGTACCACGCAGTAACCCACAATCTTGAGAAGACAGTCGACAACGCAGAAGAGGTGATTGAGGTCACATCGAAGTGGGGCAAGGTTCACCTCGTACTCTGCTACTACCATCCGCAGGCTGGACTCTATGTGATGAACCCGGCCAATGCCGAACATTGGGAAGGCGTCCTTCCGCTTGTGGAAGACGAGTACTTTCTTCTGTTGGTTGGTCCCGCGCAGGGAAGCGCTGATCCAAAGCTCCTGAAGTCCGCAGCGAACGACTTCATCAAGGTGCTCTACGGCAAGACGGTGAAAGACGACAGTGCCTACCAGGGCAAGCGCAAAGTCCTCTCGAGTTCGAGCGCGTCGGTGCCGAGCTTCTCCGACACCGAGCAGAGTGTTGCCGCCGCGCCAAAGCCTGTCGCTGAGGCTCCCCAAGAGCCGGCCACGCAGAAGTCTGGTGGCCGAAAACGTATGACGCCGCAGTACTCGGTCGTAGTATCGAATGAGCTCTTCCACAACGGAAACGTTGAGGCATGGAAGAAAATCATCACCAGCTACAAATCGAAGTACCCAGGATTGGATGTTCTCGTCTGGTACGAGAGTGAGCGAATTAATGACCTTAACTCGCTCTTCAAGTGGGGAAAGGTGAAGCACGGTGTGCCAATCCTGTTTAGCGTTGCCGGCGACGAGATCAAAGATGTCAGAAAGCTGCAACGCTATCTCTACGAAGGCGCGAGCCCACGATTCGAGGCCTTCCTGAAGGGCGGCTACGATCAAATCCTTGACCTTTTCTGATTGAATCTTTGCGGCTGCCTCCGGGCGGCCGTTCTACTCCCAAATGGAGAGAGGCATGCAAGAGTATTACTCCTTTTCGAGCACCGAATACCTAAGCGATCCCGAGATTCTGGACATCGTAGGAAGTCGCGGCCGTCGGGTTATGGAGCTGGCGTCTTTGGGTGCTCCCATTTCGCCGGGATTCATCGCCACAAACGATACGCTCAATCAGATCGCTGGAGACGAGGCCGGCGTGTTCGACATGCTCAAGGATCCACTCTCAGACATGGAGTCGATCTTTGAGAAGGAGTTCAACTCCACTGACAACCCACTGTTGATCAAGGTCGTTGAGAGCCCAATGCTCAACATGGTTAACACCTTCTCTACGATCCACAACATCGGACTTTCGACTCACACGGTCGAAGGATTTGCCTCCTTTGTTGGTGAGCAGTTTGCATACCATGAGTTTGGGAACGTCTTCTCACACCTCGCCGAAATGGAACTCCTGACCGAAGGCGTCGAAGCGAAGCGGAAGAGTGCGCTTGAGAAGGCGAAGAAAGAGTTTGGTGCCGCCTCTGTGAAGTCGGACAGCAAGAAGGCGGTGCTCGCGGCTATCGAGAAGTTCGGATCGGTCTTTCCGGAAGAGGTGTTTACAGACTGCTATGCGCAGTTCGAGTACGTCCTGAAGACCTATCACAAACTCTTCCAAGTCAACCAGAGCTCGACCGACTCGGCGATTCTTGTTCAGACGATGGTCTTTGGGAACTTTGGAAAGAACAGCCTCTTTGGCACATTCTATTCCCGTGACATCATCACCGGCGGAGCAGGGATTTCCGGTGAATACTTTGAGGGCTCATTTGACGATACCGTTACCGCTGGTAAGCCCATCACCAAGATCAAGAAGGATGTGAAGGCTGAGCTCGACAAGATTGGTGCCGAACTAGAGAGCCACTTCAAAGAGATTCGACGTGTCCGCTTCACCATCGAGCAAGGTAAACTCTGGGTGATTGATCAGAGTGAGGTGCTCAACAAGAGCGCCCAGGCCGAGCTCAAGACCCTCCTCGATCTACACCGCCAGAATGTCATTGACGACAAGTACATCATTGAGCAGATCAAGCCCGGTCGCCTCAGTGAGATTCTTCATCCTGCTCTCGACGTTCGGAGCGTGAAAGAATTCGGCTCCGCAGAGGGTGGAATCGCGGGCTCCGTCGGCGCGGCTATTGGTCGTGTCTTCTTCGAGACTGATGAGCTGATCAAAGCCTACCGGATGGCCGTCCAGAAGGATGAAGAGGCGAACTTCATTCTCGCCATGCCTGCCACATTTGCTGAAGATGTGAAGGCGATTGAAGTCGCCACGGGTGTTATCGCGAGCGAGGGCGGCTACGCGAGCCATGCTCCGGTTGTTGCTCGGAGCCTTGGTAAGGTCGCCCTTGTGAAGCAGGATGTCGTGTGGGGCAACAAGCAGATGAAGATCGGTCGCAAGACCATCAAGCAGGGCGACTACATCACCCTGAATGTGCCCTACTACGAGGAACCAATCATCTACTTTGGAAAGGGCGAGCTGACCAAGCCGAGCCCCGAAGGAAGTGGGCTGCTTGAGTTCCTCGATGTGTGCGAGAAGCACATTACGCCAGATTTTGACGTTCACTGTAACGGCGATCAACCAAAAGACGCCGAGCTTGCCAAGAAGTTCAACGCGCACGGCATTGGCCTCTGTCGAACGGAGCACATGTTCTTCGCGGCCGACCGAATCCTGAAGTTCCGGACCATGATCATTGCCGGAAACAAGAAGGACCGTGAAAAGGCCCTATCGGAGCTCAAGAAGTTCCAAGTAAAGGACTTCTACGAACTCCTCAAGATTATGGATGGCCTACCGGTAACCATTCGGCTCCTTGATGCCCCGCTCCACGAGTTCCTACCCCATACGCGGGACAGCATGGATGAGTTCGTGAAGTACTTCCGGAAGCAGTATCCAAAGGTATCTGAAGCCGAGGTCCGAAACAGGTGCGACCTTCTCAAGGAGTTCAATCCAATGCTTGGCCATCGCGGAATCCGTGTGGCCATCAGCTATCCTGAGATCTACAACATGCAGGTGGAGGCCATCTTTGAGGCGGCCTACAAGCTGAAGTCGGAGAAGATGAATCCGAAGCCTGAGATCATGATTCCGCTGATCATGAGCTCGAATGAGATGAAGACGATTCGCAACGGAAAGCGAATCGAGGGAACCTCGATCGTCGGCATCAAAGAGATTGAAGAGAAGGTCAAGAAGAAGTTCAAGGGCGGGTCAATCGACTACAAAGTTGGAACGATGATCGAGCTTCCTGCCGCGGCGCTCAATGCGGACAGCATCGCGCAATACGCGGAGTTCTTCAGCTTTGGGACGAACGACCTCACGCAGACCACGTTCGGACTCTCACGAGACGACTTCAACAGCTTCTTCAGCGACTACAACGAGTTCGACCTCCTGGAGGCGAATCCGTTCAAAGTGCTTGGCTCCCAGGTCAAGGAACTCCTGCAGATCGCAGCGCAGCGAGGTCGCCTGACGCGGCCCGACATGAAGATGGGTCTCTGCGGAGAACACGGTGCCGAGCCTGAGAACGTCGCTTTTGTGAAGTCGATCGGTCTTGACTATACGAGTTGTTCGCCCTACGGGATTCCGATTGCGAAGCATGCTGTTGCCAAGCTGAACCTGGCGGAGGTCGGCGACTAGAATCTGGCGTTTTGATCAGCGTCAACGTATGAGAAGTGTAGAAGGGCCCGCGTTGCGGGCCCTTTTTTTACGAGAGTGATCCTGATCTAGTAGTCCCAATCAGGGACCGGCGTTGGTAGTTGTACCGCTTCGTCCAATGCCTGGATGAGCGAGCCGTCAGCAGCGAATGAACCAAAGGTTGCGAGCACTTCGGCGGACGCTGCTCCAATCCAGAACCGGGTCAGATCGTTGATTGAACAGCGAAGCTCCCGAAGGCCGCCGCTGTGGCCCTTGCTGCACCTTGTCGTTGCTCCCAGATGTACAGTGTACATGCCGCCACAGCCTGGCCACTTCGACTTCTTTGGCAGATGATCCACGATCGGATCATCGACCGTGAGATTGAACTCCAGGTCAGCGGCAACCGACAGCACGGTGATACACGATCGGACGTCCATCATCCGCAGCTGCCAATAGGCGTTCGAGGAGTGCCGCGTTGGGTGCTTGCCGCCGTGCGTTAGGCCTTGGAGCTGGAACGGCTTCTTCAGAAGAGTCTGAATCTGTACGCCAACAGGTTCGTGCATCCGAACGACCCGGATCTGATCGCCAAGACCACGAATGAGTGCAAGGAGCTCCTTCAGCTGATCTACCGACCGATAGGCGAGGTAGCCCACTCTGTAGGGACCCTCTTCCACGTCCTCGGTTCCTGCGACAAAGAAGTGGGTGAGTTTCCCGTCCTGCTTGTATCCCAGGCCAAAGACATTCTTGTCCCATTCTAGTTCGCATCTGATGAAGTCCGCAGGCGTGAGATCAACGGCGCCGTGGTACTTCTTTCGCGCAAGCAGACCCTGGTGAATCGCCTTGAAGTCTTTGGGGCTCAGCCGAACTGGAGGTGCGGGTCGACCCATCGGCTTGAGCCACGCCGGATCAAACTGAAACC
This sequence comes from Spirochaetales bacterium, assembly GCA_028284845.1. GTDB lineage: Bacteria > Spirochaetota > Spirochaetia > DSM-27196 > SLST01 > SLST01. The sequence continues at coordinate 1,212 of JANQQY010000414.1, read as the reverse complement.
CCTGCACGTAGCTCCCGGTCCCGAAACCAAGCCGATCGTAGAAACCCTGCTCGAAGCAACCGAGGCCTGCAAGCGCCGACCCCTTTGCTCCAGCCTCTGCCAGGGCTCGGGCCAACGTACCGGAAGCTGCTCCCTGATTCCGAGCGACTCTGCTTGTTGTCACTGCCGTGATCGCGGTGAGGGAGAGCGGCGTGCCCATGTGGTGCATCGTGCCTTTGGCGCTCAGGGTCAGTGCCTCGGCCGCACCGTTCATCTCATACACCCATGCCGAACCGAGCCCCACAAATCGGTCCATCATAGCGTGGTACTTCTTCTCGTCTTCGATCCAACCGCACTCGAGCCAAATGCGGTGGGCAGCCTTCTGGTCCTTCTCTTTGTTGAACTTGCGGTACATAGTCGCCATGCCACAGCCTACGCACGCGGCAAGAGCGTGTCGAGTACGAGGCGGGTCTGGGAACGAGCTATGGTATCTCCGTCAGCTACACGAGGTCGGGGAGTCGTTCGGCGATCTTCAGAACCCCCTGAAACGCGTCCAGGAGACAGAGTTTTAACGCTGTCTCTGTCACCCAGCTACAGCCCTTGTACTTGGTCACCACTACCATATACGCATTGAGGCTGACGGCGAGACTCTGAGGCGCCGCCATTTCGCGTCTTGTCGAGAGCTCATCGCGGAAGAACGCCCTCCTGATAGCCGAGTCGAGCGCGCGACTACCTTCCAGGTAGGCCTTGTATCCACCATGCTCCACCGTACTACTGGTCGGGATGTGCAGCCGTTCGAGCTGCATTGATTCGTGAAACGTCCGGGCGAAGGTTCTGAAGATCTCCAGGGTTTCGCCGTCGATCTCGTTCGGGACCCGAAGGCGATTGAGCTGCTCTAATGCGAGCGCGATCCGGCGGACCGCCTGCCGATAGCGTTGTCTGGGCGTCCCCGAGGTTCTCTGATGCGGGTTCTCCAGGCCGTACTGATAGTAGGTGAAGACCCCGTCCAAGACGCGCTGCGCAATGTTCGACATGATCGCAGTGAACTCATCGTGCGCGCGAATCTCGCGATCAAGATGCTGCTGAACCTCTTCATAGCGGAGTTGGGCGAGGTGGTTTCGGGCAACCTCGTATGCGCGCGTGATCTTCCGCATGGCCCGGTTGGCCCACTCGACTCGATCGGGGTTCCGGTCGGGGTGCGCCTGCAGAACCAACCTTCTGTACGCTCTGTTG
>JANQQY010000403.1 GCA_028284845.1 Spirochaetales bacterium | reverse complement strand
CGGAACGGTCTTTCTTCAACCGATCGTGTTGGCGGACGGAACACGACTGGGCTTTCGGCACGAGCTCCGAGGTGTCCGACTGGCGTCCGCTGCCGAGTAAGGCTGCGAAATCAGCCGTCGCTCCGGAGTCGACGACCACTCTTGCGGGTCACTTCGACTCCGTCATAGATTGTGCCCCGCAATGGCAAGCGAAGCATCACACGACCTTGAGCCCTCACTCATCGCCTACATCGACGGCAAGGAAGTGTTCCGCAGTTCAAAGAAGTGGCTTCATCCGCTGCTTGACCTTTCGCGGTTCCTTGAGCGGAGTGCTCCTTCGGGACGCCTTACGACCTATGATCGAATCGTTGGGCGCGCGTCGGCCCTGCTCTCGGCTCGTCTTGGTGTCACCAAGATCAGAGCGAAGCTGGTAAGCCGACGCGCGATCGAGGCGCTTGAACACTTTGAGATCACGGTAGAGGCGGACGGGTTTGAAGAACGGCTTGTCTGTAGCACAGAAGACCTCCTCAAGGACTCGCTCGACCCAGAGTTCGCATTTCTCCTTGTGAGCGAGCGTGCGATGGCAAACACGGGGACGAATACATCGACTCCTGACCATAGTTGAGTGGTCGCGTCTTGTTTCCACGATTCGCACCCGGTAAGATGGCGATCTAAAGGAGGCGCCCTTGCCCACGGCTCCAGCAATCCTCGACGAACTTGTGAGAGCGAGCTCGCTCCTCGCGGATGATATACGATTCACGAGTCTGATCTCGATTCTGGTTGAGCAATCCCTCGATATCTCCCGATCGGACAGTGCCGGGCTCTACCTCTACCCGTCAGACGAGGGCGGTGGCGCACTTGAGCTTGCCTACCGCCGGGGTCGAGACACGGTTCCCAAGAAGCTGAGCCGATCTTCCGAGTTAGTCGAGTTCATTGAAGAGTGCCGGCAGTCGGTGGTCCTTCTCGATCGTAAAGTGAGTCCCTTTGCAGACGTGCTCATGAGTGATCGTGCCCGCAGTGGAATCGCCGTCCCACTCTTCACCCCAAAGCGCAAGCTTGGCCTCATCCTTCTCAACTCGCATTCGGCGAACTTCTACAACCGTGATCGGATGCTCTTCCTGGACAGTTTTGTCGGCCTCGCTGCCGGCATGCTGAACGGCGCTCGACTCTACAAGGAACTCCAGGACTACCTCAGGACCATCGAGGATCTTGAGCGTTATCAGGCGAGCATCTTTGAATCGATGACGAACCTGCTCATCACCACAGATGATGCCGGCAATATTCACTACTTCAATCGGGCGGCCGCCGAACGCCTCGGTCTGGAAGACTCGGACAAAGATCAACAGGTGAAGAAGGTCTTTGGGAAGCGCCTCTCGAAGAAGGTTCTGAACAGCATTGACGGTGTGGGCAAGAGCCGTGATCCCATTCTTGGGATTGAGGGAATCTACAAGGCAAAAGACGACGAGATGGATTTCTCTCTCAACGTCTCGCCCCTGCACAGCCGTCGAGGCTCGAGCCAGGGCGTCACGCTGCTCTTCACCGACCAGACGGCTGAGGCAAACCTCAAGGAGCAGATGCACCTCGTCGCTGAGGAACGAAGAGTCATCAAAGATATGTTCGCCTCCTACCTCTCGGAGGACATCGTGAGCATGCTGGTCGAGCATCCGGAACTCGTGAAACCGGGTGGCGGCTCTCGTAATGCGACCGTGTTTTTCGCCGACATCGCCGGATACACCAGTTTCTCCGAAGGAAAGAGTCCGGAGTACATCGTTGAGGTTCTCAATGAATTCTTCGAAGAAGCCGAGCCTATCGTTCGCAAACACAAGGGGTACCTCGACAAGTACATTGGCGATTGCATCATGGCCGTCTTTGGAGTGCCGCTCGATACCGGCGCCGACGACACGATCCGTGCGGTACGCTGTGCTGTCGACCTCCAGGCAATCGTGAACGATCCAAAGCGAAGCTTCTTCAAGGGTGCAGCTGAGAACCTGAGGATTCAGATTGGCATGCACACGGGACCTCTCGTCGCCGGGAACCTGGGGGGCAGCCGCAGAATGGACTTCACCGAAATTGGCGACACGGTGAACGTCGCCGCTCGGCTTGAAGGTGTCGCGGGCCCTGGAGAGATCATCATCTCCGGAGACACCAGAAACGATCTTGGAGACGCCTTTGAACTCGAGAAGCGAGAGGCGGCGAAAGTAAAGGGAAAGGCAAAGGCAATCACCATCTACAACGTTTTGGGCGCAGCGTAAGGGGGAACCGTGCAGGCAGTAATCGATTTTCTGACATCGCTTTCACTCGAATACATCATCGGGGCGGCAGCGATCCTCGCCATTATCATTGCGACGATTATCATTCTGATCGTCCGGCGCCGTGGCTTCATCAGACGTGCAACGGAGTTTCTGGCGATCCCGGGCTCACCGGATCCGAACGACTACTTTGACGATGCTGAACTTCTGCGCAGATCCCGGCTGATTGAAAAGATGGCCACAAAGGGCGACGGCGCCATCGTGCCGAGACTCGGTCTCGACCGTCTCTGGACCGACCGGCTCCATGAGAGCCTGCGACCGGCCGACTTCAGGCGGGTCCTCGCCTACGGAACACGGCGCGGTCTCTTTGCATGTTTTCTGACTGCCATGGGAAATCGCCGTCTTGCAGAATCCCTCAAGAGCTACCTTGAGGAGCATTCCGACTTTCTCGTACTTCGCCGCTTGGCGCTCTCCG
>JANQQY010000241.1 GCA_028284845.1 Spirochaetales bacterium | reverse complement strand
CCAAAGTAGTTCGCTTCACGAAATCCTACTCGATCAGCTACTTCGCTCACGTTCAGCGCCGTAGTTGATAGCAACTCCCTGGCGCGATCGATCCGACGCTGATTCACGACCCGTGTGAACGAGTCGTCAAGTTGCTCCCGAAACAGCCGGCTCAGGTGTTGTGGACCAACCCCAACCCGTTGCGCGACCTCCTCGAGATAGAGGTCACCCCCTATGTTGGCGTCAATGTGCTCAAGGGCTCGCCGGAGGCGCCACGAAAGGATCTGATCGGAGGGCTCGACGCTGCTCGGAGCGTGGTCGAGATCGATTTGGTGCGCCGGATGCGCTCGGCCGCCAAGATGCATCTCGCAATGCCGAAGCACTCGCAGGAGTTCTTCTGTCTCAACCGGCTTGAGCAGGTAGGCGTCGGCATGAACCTCGATAGCGGCCCGCGCGTACTCGAACTCATCGTAAGCAGAGAGGAATACGATTCGAGCAAGATCGCCCTTCTTCCTCAGCGCGTCCGCCGCCCCGATTCCATTCATCTCCGGCATCTTGATATCCATGATGATCAAATCGGGCTGGAGATCCGATGCAAGATCGACTGCGGCAACTCCATCTGATGCCTCGCCAACGATCGCTACCTCCGGCATCTCCCGTGCGAGCGTGACCCGAATGGCTCTCCTACTCAGTTCCTCGTCATCAACGAGTAGCAACCGCATCTCTCTACCCTACCAGAACCGGACGGTTCAGTATTTCCGACTATTCTTCTTGACAATTCCCGTTTTACGCTCGAAGATATCGTACCGTGCTCGAGCACGGTGGTCAAAGGGCGGGAGGCCAAAAGATGGCTACAGGAAACACCATTTCGTTTTACAGAACACCGATCGACAAAGAGGTGCTCCGAGGTCTCACCAAAAAGAGCGACATTCGCGGGCTCCTGCATGCGGGTAGCTTCCTGCTGATCTACCTCGCCACAACCGCGATTCCGCTCTGGTTCTACCTTCAACAGCAATGGGTCTGGATGGTCGTCACCGCCTACCTCCATTCGATGTTCACCGGTTTTGTCGGGATGGGCGCCGCGGTTCACGAACTCAGCCACGGGACCGCATTCAAGACGCAGTGGCTCAACGGGTTCTTCTACAAGTTCTTCGCCTTTCTGACCTGGAATAGCCATTTCCACTTCAAGGAGAGTCACCGTCGTCATCACATGAGCACCGGCTTCATGGAGCTCGACAAGGAGATTCCGCCGGAGCCGATCAGCTTCAAGTGGTACCACGTGATCGGTTGGTTCACCTTTGACTGGGAGATGTTCACTCGGTTCTTCAGGACCAACATCGGGCATGCCTTTGGAAACACAAACGTCGACTTCTTCTTCTGGTGCCCGCTCCTGTCAAAAGACAACATCAAGACAAAAAAACTGATCTCATGGGCGCGGTTCCTGCTAATCACTCACATCCTGATGGCCGCGGCCTTTATCTACTTCGAGCTCTACATCTTGATCTTCACCGTGACCTTTGGATACTTCTTCGCCACCTTCCTCGTTCACGGTTGTGAGGTTCAGCAGCACGCCGGACTGGGACGGAACGTCCCGGACTGGCGCGTGGTCGCGTACACAGCCGACTTTGGTCCGGTGATGAGTTACCTCTACTGGAACATGAACTACCACATCGAGCACCATATGTATGCGAGCGTGCCGTTCTACAACCTGCCCAAGCTCAACAGGGTGATGAAAGACGACCTTCCGAATCCTCTCAAAGGGTACTGGCGAGGGCTGGCCCATGTGCTGCGAATGAGGCGGAGGCAGAAGAACGACCCCGACTATCGGTTTATGCCGGAGTTCCCGGAGACGGCGAGTCCGCCAAAACTGGCCTGAATTGAGCATCCCCGCGGCGATGACTACAATGGCGAGCTGCGGGGGATCTCAATGAAAGTGGGTGCAAAGTTACTCGTTCTGGTTGTGGTACTCGGGGTCGTCTTTATCGGGTCGATCGTTGGCCTTCTTGTGGCAAACACTGTGGGGAACACGATGTCCGATCTGGAACGGCAGGCGAATCTTGCCGAGCGGCAGGTATTGGAAGTCGCAACCACGAACTTCGAGCTTCTCGTAAGCACACAAACGCTCGACCGCCTCATCACCGATTGGCAGACCGCAATCGACGACTTTGATGCTCAATTGATGTTGCTCAGCGAACATCCGGCAATCCGCCTCGTTGGAGAGCAGCTTGCCGGCGAGATCGATCGATCGACTGATGTCTGGAATATCTCACGTGACGGACTCGACTCTGCCAGCGAAGCCATCCAGATGATCCTCTCTGAAGACGCAATCCCGCTGTTCAGGAAGCAGGGACTCATCGACTTCCAGGATTGGCTGCTTGAAGACCAATCCAATATTCGCCTCGTGCCCTCCACCGGGACGGCGATCTCGGCGCTTCGGAACTTTGGCGAGATCGGCAAGCCACTCGTCTCTGAGAGCATGGACCGAGTCGCGGAAGCCGTGAGCACCCGATCGGCTACCCTGCGGGCGCGAATCAACGCGGTGGTTCTCGCGGCGAGCGCGCTCGGATTTGCGGCCGGACTCCTCTTCGCTCTGGTTCTCAGCCGGGGACTCTCCCGTCGGGTTCAGAGCATTGAGAAGACGATGTCGGTCGTCGCGAAGAAGGACATTTCAATCCGATCTGATGTCACGGGGACGGACGAGATTGCGGATCTGGGACGAAACCTCAACAACACGCTCGAGGTGCTTGAGAGACTAATCGGTTCGGTTGTCGAAGTGGTAGACCGGGCGGATAGCCTCAAGGATGAGCTGGCTTCCGGTACGACAGAGAGCGCCGCCGCAGTGAACCAGATAACGCACAACATTGAATCACTCGGCACCGAACTCCAACGGTTGCGCGGAACCGTGGAGGAGGCTCTGGCCGCCACGACCGAGATTGATGAGAGGATTCAGGCGCTCAGCGAGGACATCGAGACCCAGCGTTGCGCGATCTCGGAGGCGAGCGACGCGGTTACGTCAATGAACAGTTCGATCCAGAACGTTCAGGAGCTGACTGATGATCGCAAGGAGGGAGCAGAGGCACTCGTTCGAACCATCGTTGATGGCGATGAGCAGATTCAGTCAACAAACGCCCTGATCAGCGGAGTCGCTCGGGACATTGAGAACGTGCTGGAGGTGATCGAGATCATCAACGGGATAGCATCGCAGACCAATCTCCTGTCCATGAACGCGGCGATCGAGAGCGCGCACGCCGGTGAGGCGGGTCGCGGGTTCGCGGTGGTCGCCGAAGAGATCGGAAAGCTTGCCGACAGTGCCGCGGAGAACGCCTCACGCATCGATCAGTCTTTGAACGCGGTCGCCCAGAAGATGCGAGAGGCGGACGGGGCAAGCCGGGCGAGCGCCGAGTCGTACGAGTCGATCCGTGGCGAAGTCGAGACGTTCCGACAGTCGATGAGCGAGATATCGTTGAACATGGGAACCCTTCGTTCCGGCAGCGCGACGGTCGTCGAGATCACGAATCGCATAGGAGGCGTCACCGACTCAATCTCAGCGGCGTACGCAGAAGTCTCAACGCGAAGCCAAGAGATCAACCGGTCGATGAGTACGGCGAGTTCAATGACAAGCGTTGTTTCAAGCGGGATGTCCGAGATCGATAATGGAGCGAAGGAGATTCTACAGGCGATTCACGAGATCTCGGAGCTCTCGGAGCAGAATCGTGTGGAGATGCAGGGTCTGATGGAGATCACCTCCGGCTTCACGATCGCAGCCGCCGAGGGGCCAGACACGGTACCGGAGAGTGCGGTCGCGGTGGACGAGTAGGCTGATCTCGTCATGCGTAATCGGTGTGCACACATCGCGCCGCTTGGAGTAAAGCTTGCCCGGGTCTAGCGCAGGCGGCGATACGGCAGGCGAGAGAGGCCCACGGACACGCCGGGGAAGACCCACGATCAAGCAGATCGCAGAAGTCGCCGGCGTTTCACGCGGGACCGTTGATCGCGCTCTCAATAACCGTGGCGACGTGAATGAGTCCGTTGCAGCACGGATCAGGACAATCGCGAATGAACTTGGGTACTCCCCGCACCGCGCGGCAAAGGCGCTTCGCCTCAACCACGATCCAGTGGAGATCGCCGTCATCCTTCCACGGACAAGCAGCGATTTCTTCTCGCAGATCGAACGGGGAGTTGCGGACGGTGCCGGTGCGTTCGAAGACATGGGCATTCACACGCATGTCCGCTGGTTCGACCCATCCAGAGAAGACGCCTTCATTCGGACTCTTGAGGAGGCCGTCGCTGACGGGTGCGCAGGAATCGCACTCACCGGCCCGCAGACTCCTGGCGCGGTCGCTTCGGTCCGAACTGCCGTGGAGAGCGGGCTTCCGGTGGTGACCACCAACTCCGATCTCCCCTCCTCCGGGCGAATGGCGTTCGTGGGTCAGGATCTCTACCAGAGTGGAGTCGTCGCAGCAGAGCTCATGGGCAAAATGACGCGGAGAGCGATACGCCCGGCTCGCTTGATCGCACTGACCGGAAACCTGACCTTCCAGGCACATCGAGACCGAATTGACGGATTTGCCGCGGGCATTGGTCGTTGGATGGACGGAACGACTGTCGAAGTTGTAGAGGGACAAGACAGGTACGACGGAACGCTGTCGGCTCTCGAGGCGATCGACCCGGAAGGCGTCGTTGGCGCATATGCGGCGACAGGTAGCATCCGAGCGCTCCTCGAGGTGCGCGAGCGCTGGCCCGAACCGAAGAGCGTCCGCGTGATCACAAACGATGACCTCCCCATCGTCCGCGAAGGGCTTCTGGACGGCCGAATCGACTTCACGATCCTTCAAGACGCCTCAGCACAAGGTTCGGAGCCCGTTCGACTGCTCGCGGAGCATCTGCTCTCAGGAACACGGCCGGCGAACGAATGGGTTCGGACCCCAGTCATCATCGCAGGCGCGACCCTCTTGGAAGTCCCGCCGCCGGAGGCCTAGTGCCGAGCCCTTGGAGCTCCGCAACGAGTTCCGGAGATGGGGCGCGAGCCTTACCGGCACCTCGCTTTGCTATTGCCTGCTGCCAGTCAGTTCGGGTCCGCGCCGTGCGCGGTGTCTCTCCGAACAGGCGCATGAAGTACTTGTTGAAGTACTTGAGGTGGGAGAAGCCCGCATCGAGGGCGATATCGACGAGCTTCGCATCGGTTGTGTACATCAGATGAATGGCGTGGTTCGTCCGTATCAGCGCAAGGTTCTCCTGCAGGGACATTCCAGTCGCCTGCTTAACTAGGTGCGAAACGTAGAAGCGGCTCAAGCCAACCTCGCGAGCCACGCTCTCGAGCGAGATGCGGTGATCAAACTGCTCACGAAGGTAACCGATCACGAGCGTCACATGGTCAAGCCAGACCGGATAGTCCTGATTCCCCTGAGTGGCAACGGTAGTATCGCTCGCGCCTCGGACAAGCTCTTTGATCAGTCCGGCGGTGGCCGAAAGACACGCGAAGCCGTATCCGTCGCGACGGACCGCAAGTTCGTCCGCGATTGAGATCATATGGCTCTGGACGGTGCTTCGCAGAACCGGCGACCACCGTGCGCTCGCCGCGAACCGTCTGGTTCCGATCTGCCGCGGAAGGAGCATGGGATCTGAAAGATCGATCTGAAGTGCCAATTCAAGATTGTCCGCGCTCTGACTCACCAGCGAATGGGTCTCAAACGGGTTTGATAGGAAGAGATCGCCCGGATGGAGGACAAAAGGCCCGGATCGAGTCGAGACGATGATCTCGCCACGAACCTGCAGAATGATCTCCAACTCCGAGTGCCAGTGGCTACCGACGTACCCAATCGAGTTGAAGAAGCAGCGAAACGGCAGCTCCTTGTCGAGCTCCACGCGTTCAAATGCGATCGCTCGCTCGCCAGACTCCATCTCCTGAGCGTAGGTGCATACAGCAAGATTGTCCACCGCGAGAAACAAGCTCGACGTCGCGCGCGCTCCCGATGATGGTCATGATGGCAGAGGAGGCACCATTGAACGGAAGAAACCGAATGCTCGCGGCAATGCGGGGCGAGGATCGACTCGACGGCACAGGGTTCGCCCCGATAACGATGATGTACGCCGCCGACCTGATCGGAGAGACCTATCGACGGTACGAGACCGAGGCTGAGATACAGGCGAGAGGGCAGATTGCCGTCGCTGAACGATTCGATTCAAGCGTCGTCTCCGCGATCTCGGACCCCGGAGTTGAGGCTCACGACCTTGGTGCCCGAGTCGAGTTCCCCGAGCAGAGCCCGGCACACATGGTCGAGGAGGACTCCCTCCTCAAAGAAGCAACTGACCTCGTACCTCTCGTGGGACGAGGACCGGTTGCGCCGGAGTCAGGCGAACGCATGTCGAACCGGCTCGCGGCAGTCCGAACGATGAAGGAACGGGTTGGTGACGCACTCCTGGTGGAGGGCTGGGTCGAGGGTCCGTGTGCGGAATCGGCTGATCTCCGAGGCATCAATCGACTCATGATGGATTTCTTTGGTGATCCATCATTTTTGACCGATCTCCTGGACTTTGTGACCGCGCAGGCAATCGCGTTCGCTCGGGCGCAACTCGACGCTGGTGCCGACATCATTGGCATTGGCGACGCAGCCGCATCACTCGTCGGACCAGATATCTACAAAGAGTGGATTGCTCCGCGCACGAGGAAGTACGTGGACGCCGTTCATGGCGCCGGAGGTCTGGTGCGTCTTCACATCTGCGGCCGAACGGAGCAACTCGCGGATACGATCGGGACCTATGGCGTGGACATGATTGATGTCGACTTTGGAAACGACATCGTTGCGATGCGTGCGGCGTTCGAGGCGAATGATCCGGACGGCGTTGGTCCGGCGATCGCCGGCAACATCGACCCGGTGACAGAACTGAAGGACGGCACCCCGGACCGACTGGCATCGCGACTGGAAGAGTGCCGCGAAGCCGCGGGAGATCGGTTCATCGTGGGTGCCGGCTGTGAAGTCCCGCGCGGGACGCCGGAGGCGAACCTTGACGCGATGATGGAGTTTGCGCGAAACGGCGCATAGAGAGTTGGGCCCGCCGGACCGCGGCCCCTGCCCGTGACGGAGCAGAATCGGACGGTGCGTCTGCGCGTAGACAGACAGAGGGCCGCCTTCCGACGGCCCCGCCGCCCCATGACGGAGCCGGGATGGATGGTGCGTCAGCGCACCCTAGTTCTGCGACCTACGGGACGCGATATCGAACCAGACGGCGAGCAGAAGGATCGCTCCGCGAACGATCATCTGGACGTCTGACGAGAGGTTCATAAGCGACATCCCGTTGTTGACGCTCGCCATGAGGAGCGCGCCAATGATCGCCCCAAAGACGGTACCAACGCCGCCGAGCGTGCTCGTGCCACCGATAATCGTTGCGGCGATGGTATCAAGCTCCACAAGCGTACCGGCCTGGGCACTCGCGGCGTTCAGGCGTGCAGTGAAGACGATGCCTGCCACAGCAGACAAAAAGCCCATGCTCACAAAGATCATGAGCGTCCTGCGTCGGATATTGATACCGGAGAGTCGCGCTGCTTCCTTGTTGCCACCAAGCGCATAGACCTGGCGACCAAAGACAGTGTTCTGCGTGAGGAAGCTGTAGAAGAGCGTCAGCGCGAGAATGACAACGACGACCCACGGGATACCTCGATAGAAGACCAGGGTTCCAAAGAAGGCCGCGATCAGGACGCCGACAAGGGTGATTCGCAGCGCTTCAATTCGGGCCGGGAGCACGTCGAACCCGTACTGAACGCGCTTTCTGCGGTTCGCGATCTGGCGGATGACGTAGGCGAGAATAAAGAGTCCCGCGAGAACGGCACTCACCTCGTGGAAACCGGTCCTCGCCTCAGGGTTCAGAATCCTCGGCAGGTACCCCTGACCGATCGCACGGAACGACTCCTGGAGTGGCGCAATGGTCGCCCCCTGGGTCACCGCGATGATGCCTCCACGGAAGATGGTCATTCCTGCGAGCGTCACGATAAAGGCGGGGATGCCACGATAGGCGACCCAATAGCCCTGCCAGAGACCGATCAACACGCCAACCGCCATCGCGACGAGGATCACCGGCAGCGTCGGCCAGCCGAAGTTCACCTGGAGCACGGCGGCAATCGCGCCAATAAAGCCCATGAGTGATCCCACAGAGAGGTCGATGTGCCCGGCAACAATAACGAGCACCATGCCTACCGCGAGGATCGCGATGTGCGATGCCTGCAGGAAGAGGTTCGTGATGTTCCTCGAGGTGAGGAAGGTTCCGTTGGTGAGGATGGTGAACAGCACCCAGACAGCGAGCAGCGCAATAAACATCGCGTACTGCTTCATATTGTGCGACAGCTGATCTGCTACGATCGACTTAAAGGTCCTTTCCTGATCCGACATTGCTACCGGCCTCCTGTTGCCATGTGCATGATTGATTCCTGGGTTGCCTCGCGCCAATCCTGGGACCCCACGAGTCGTCCTTCCTGCATCACGAGAATGCGGTCGGTGATGCCGACTATCTCCGGGAGCTCGGAGGAGATCATCACGATTCCCACGCCCTCCTCCACCAGCCGGTTCATGATGTTGTAAATCTCGAACTTCGCACCCACGTCGATGCCGCGAGTGGGCTCATCGAGCAAGAGAACCTTTGGCTTTGTCATGAGCCACTTGGAGAGCACCACCTTCTGCTGGTTGCCACCAGAGAGGTTGCGCGTGATCTGCTCAAGCGAGGACATTTTGACTTGAAGCTGAGTCGTGTACTCCCTGGCCTCTAGGATCTCTTCGAGTTTGTTGAGAACACCGTTCGACGCGACGCGGAAGTGCGAGGCGAGCGTCGAGTTCTTGATGATGTCCATGTTGAGGACAAGGCCCTTCTCTTTGCGGTCCTCGGTGACGTAGCTGATCCCGGTTTCAATCGCGTCAGAGGGCTCGTTGATGGTGAGCTTCTTCCCCTCGAGAGTGACCGTTCCGGATCGCCGAGCGCCGTATGCTCCAAAGATGCTCATCGCGAGTTCAGTTCGACCGGCCCCCATCAAACCGGCGATGCCAAGGATCTCGCCCTTGCGTACGTCAAAGCTGATGTTGTCGATGACCTTCCGATCGGCGCGCTCTGGGTCGTAGACGGTCCAGTCGCGGACCTCAAGCACGGTCTCACCGGCAGTGTGCTCGACACGAGGAAACCGCTCGGTGAGCTCGCGTCCGACCATCATTGAGATGATCTGCGCTTCGGTCACCTCCTCGCCCTCGCTCGGGTGGCGCGTCTCGATCGTCTTGCCGTCTCGAAGGACGGTGATTGAGTCGGCGATCGACTTCACCTCCTCAAGCTTGTGCGAGATGTAGATGCAGGTGACTCCATCGTCTCGGAGTTTGCGAATGATGTTCAGGAGGTTCTCTGACTCAGACTCGTTCAGGGCTGCGGTTGGCTCATCAAGGACGAGGATTCGCGCATTCTTGAAGAGGGCCTTCGCAATCTCAACGAGTTGTTGCGCCCCAATGCCCAGCTTCTGAACCGGCACTCGAGGGTTGACGTCGAGGTGGACCTGGGCGAGAAGCTCACTCGCTCGTGCGTACGACTTGGCCCAGTCGATCGCTGCGCCGGAAGTAATCTCGTTGCCCAGAAAGATGTTCTCGGCCACGTTCATCAGGCTCACGAGGGCGAGCTCCTGATAGATGACGGCTATTCCGGCGGCCTCACTCTGGCGGATGCCGGCGAAGCTCATCGTCTCGCCGTCGACCACGATCTCGCCTTCGTAGGATCCGGCCGGATAGAGACCGCTCAGGACCTTCATCAGTGTCGACTTGCCGGCTCCGTTCTCACCAACAAGCGCGTGAATCTCACCACGACGCACCCGGAAGTTGACGTTGTCGAGTGCACGCACTCCCGGGAACGTCTTGGTGATATCCCGCATTTCAAGGATGTAGTCATCACTCATCGGTTACCTCCAAAAATGGCCGCCCTTTCGGACGGCCATTGTACCGTAAAAAGATCCGGTCTCGGCTTAGTTGCCGAAGACTTCCGATCGTGAGAGGTAGCCGGAATCGACCAGGACTTCCTCAATGTTGTCGCTCTCGACTGAGAACGGCGTGAGAAGGATCGACGGCACGTCGAAGACCTGGTTGTCAACGGCGCCGTTGAAGTCGAGGTCCTCGCCGCTGGCGAGCGCGATCGCTGCATCAATGGCTGCACGACCGAGCTCACGGGTGTCCTTGAACACCGTCATGCCCTGGGTGCCTTCCACGATTCGGCGTGCGCCTGCGAGAGAAGCGTCCTGACCCGTGATGACAACGTCGCCGGCAAGGCCCTGTGCCTCGAGGGCAACAATGGCGCCACCTGCGGTACCGTCGTTCGGTGCGAGGATTCCCTGCACGTCGTTGCCGGCGGTGGTGAGTGCGTTCTCAACGATTGCGAGAGCGTTCTCAGGGAGCCAGTTGTCGACGAACTGATCAGCAACGACGGTGTAGGCGCCGCTATCGATCTTCGGCTGGATGAACTCCATGGCGCCTTCCTTGAAGAGGAATGCGTTGTTGTCCGTGGGTGCACCCGCGAGGATAATGATGTTCGAGCCGTCCGGAACGTTGTTCACGAAGAACTCGCCCTGGATGCGGCCAACACCAACGTTGTCGAAACTCAGGTAGACGTCGAGGTTCGGCGTGTTCGTGATCAGACGGTCGTACGAGATGACGGGGATTCCCTCATCCTCTGCCTGATCAACGAGCGAAGCCGCAGCTGCTGCGTCGTGCGGAGCAAGAATCAGAACGTCGATTCCCTGAGCAAAGAGGTTCTCAACCTGTGCGGTCTGCTCGGCCGTGTTGGCATCTGCCACCTGGATACGAAGGTCAACGCCAAGCTCTTCGGCGTATGCTTCCATGGTCTCGCGGTCGCGGACCCATCGTTCCTCACGCTGGGTGGGAAGTGAAAGACCGATGACGAGTTCGCCATCATCCTCTGGTTCTCCGGTTGCGAACAGTGCAGATGCACCGCCGAACAGGAACGCGAACAGGCAAAGCAATACGATAATGCGCTTCATAAAGCCTCCTTGGAATTCGCCCGGCTTGGGCGTGGCTCCACGCTACCATCGGCCCAGGCAGCCGTCAGGAGGAAGTTTGTGACATGCTCTGGACTTCTCTGCCGCGATTCAACGGCGACGGACGGCGATCTGGACAGACCGCGCGCAGAATTATGCTACCTACTCGGACTGCAAGTAGACGTCCTCAGCCTTGTGGAATCCGTCTGCGATGAGCGTCGAGTCGATATTGGACGCCTCGACCGCGATGGGTTCGATGGCGAGGTAGGGAATGGGTCCATACCCGTTGTCGATTGTCTGGTCGGTGGGAAGTGAATCGCCACGAGCCAGAAGAACGGCCAGTTCGGCCGCGGCATTGGCGAGTTCGCTCACCGGTTTGTAGATGGTACGATGCTGGATTCCCGTCACCAGGCGTTGAGTGGCGAGAAGCTCCGCGTCCTGCCCAACGACGATCACGTCGCCGGCAAGCCGATGTCGGGCGAGGATCTGGATCGCGGCGTCGGCGAAATTGTCGTTTGCGGCGATGATCGCGTCGATCTCCGTTCCGGATTCGACGATTTCCTCGAGCTCTGCTGTGAAGAGACCGGGGACCCAATCTGCCGGCGAGAGTTCAGCGACTATCTGGTAGTCGCCCGAACGGAGAAGCGGATCAATCACCTCCGCGACCCCCCGACGGAGCATAGCCGAGTTGTTGTCTCGCGCTCCGCCGTTGATGATGATCAATCGAGCCTGATCGAGCCTTGAAGTTACGCCCTCAGCCAGGAGCCGGCCCACGTGCACATTGTCAAAGCTGACGTAGGCCGCAATGGGGGCGTCGAGAATAAGGCGATCATAAGCGAGCACCGGCACCCCGTCTGAAGAAATCTGGTCGATGGTGCCGGCGAGATCACGAGAGTCAAATGGAATAACGACAAGCGCATCTACACCATCGCCAGTAAGACCACGAAGATCGTTCTGCTGGCGAGCACTGTCCTCAAGGGCGTTTCGGTAGAGCACTTCGGCCCCAAGCTGATCACCTGCGGCGATAAAGGAATCGGTATCGCGAATCCACCGTTCAACCACGAGCGAGTCGACAGAGAATCCAATTCGGATCGTTTCGTCGTCAGGCTCAGCAGCTCGAGAACCACAGCCGGCGAGCAGCACGAGAAGCGCGACAGGAACGAGTACGCTGAGAGAGACTGCAGCTTTACGTGGCACTGGTGGTTCTCCTGGATTGAGCGAACTCGGATGGACTCTGGCCGGTTGCTGAGCGGAATGCTCGGCTGAAGTAGTTGGGGTCACGATACCCGCAGCGAGCCGAAACCTCTTTGATTGAGTACTCACCGGAAGTAAGCAGCTGTATCGCGTGCTGAATTCGAACCTCAGAGAGAAATGCGCTGGGCGGCTGACCAAGCTCCGCAGAGAAGAGACGACTGAGATGCGAGGAACTCACTCCCAGCCTCTCCGCGATGATCTCGATCGAAAGATCGCTCGAAAACTCGCTACGCATCATTTCCGCTGCCGCGCGAACAGTCTGGGAGAGAGAGACACTCTCGGCGGAGGTCGCAATCCACTCGGATATCCTGTGACGAATTGATTCCGTCGACGCAGCCGGATCCGAGATCCGGGGCGACTCCAGGATCGCCTGGACGGCCACGTCGGAGACCGCGCCTCGATGATTGCCAACAGCGTCCGAGAGCGTCACAAGCAGCGCCTCAAGAGCGGGAACCGTTGCGGCGTACTCGGCCGCCGCGGAGAGGTAGTCGTCGAGTGTCTGTGCTGCGACGTCCGTGTCACCTGTCTGCACGGCCCGAACGATCGATGCTCGTAGCTGGTAGAGAGAGGCGTCCGGAACGATCGCCGCCGAATCCGTAAGCGCCCGAATTCCAGTGAGGGCCCGCCGGAGGGGGCCCGATGTCCCAATGCGCACGTCCACGGCGGTTTGCTTGCCGCCGGCGGCCACCTGACGAAGGCGCTCACCGTAGTTCGAGAGGTCATCCTTCACATCAAATGCGAGCGCGAGAACGATGCCCGGCTCCACCAGCCCTACCGGTCCGTGAACGGTGTAGCGCAGCCGGTCCACCAGCTCCGGTAGGCGAGGCTCCTCCTGATCCAGGACAAGAAGAACCGGTAGAACAGAGTTGGAATCGAGTTTGAGGTAGCGAAGAATGTCGTTCACGATTGGCGAATCGGCCGAGCCTGCGAGGACGAGATGCAACAAGGCTCCCTCCACGATCCGCAACATCTGGGTTCGTGTCTCCGCCTCCTGCATCGTCTCGGCCCGTCTCTCACGCTCAGCCTCAATCTCAACTCGGACAACCTCAAGGGCATCCCGGACCGTCTTTGGACCAACCGGCTTGACGAGATAATCGCGAACACCAAGGCCGTAGCCGCGTCGGGCGACATCAAAGCGTTCATACGCGGTCACAAGGATGGCGGCTGCACGAACCCCCTGACTGCGCATCGTTCGCAGCGCCTCTATCCCATCAATGCCCGGCATCTGCACATCGAGCAGGATCACATCCGGTTGAAGCGCGGATGCCGATTCGATTGCCTCGCGACCGTTGGAGGCACTCCCAACAACGTAAAAGTCAGGAAGCTCCCGTTCGATCACCGCCCGGAGACCCTCCACTACCGGGGGCTCATCGTCAACGATGAGTACTCGAATTCGATCAGACATCGATGTCCTCGCGATTGTGCGCATCGATCGGCAGGGAGAACCGAATGAGGGTCCCCTCGCCATGTCCCGTTTCAATGGTGCAAATATCGTCTTCACGAAAAAAGAGGCGCAGGCGCTCAACGACGTTGGCGATCCCAATTCCGCGTTCGATCCGACTGTGCGGCGGCGCTTCTTCGTCGGCTCCCTGCACCAGGTGGCCGGCAGAACCAAGGTCATCTGCGGGATCACGGATGTGATCCGACCGCTCGACTCGATCTCGCTCAGGTTCGGAACGAAGGATAGCGGCGGCGTGCTCAGGGGCAAACCCTTTGCCGTTATCACGAATCTCGATCACGAGTGTCTCGCTTCTCCGGTGCAGTTCACTCCGGGCGGACACTTCGACGCGTCCGCCGGTCTCCAGATCCTTGAGGCCGTGCGTCACCGAGTTCTCAACAAGAGGTTGCAGGACCATCGGTGGAATCTGAATGTCACGAACATCATCGGCAACCGAAGCTGCAAAGGCAATTCGGTTGCCAAAGCGAGTCTGCATAACGTAGACGTAGTGCTCAAGGTTCTCAAACTCTTCACGTACTGTGATCGGCGCGGAGGGATCGGCAAGGAGATTGCGGACGGCGATCCCAAACCGCTCGAGGTACTCGGTCGTTCTTGAGGCGCCCTCAACGACGGCGAGCTGCACGCCGGCGTTGAGTGTGTTGTAGAGAAAGTGCGGGTTAATGTGACTCTGCAATGCGAGTAGCTGCGCCGACCGGAGAGAGGATCGCATACGAAGGACGGAAATATCCTGCTCCATGAGACGTCGCTCGATGTCAGCATTGCGATTGATCTCGTCAAAGCTCGCCTTGATGCTGTGCTTCATGACGTCAAAGGATGATGCAAGATCGGCTATCTCCCGTGCGGACCGGTCGTGCGATAGATCAGGCAGATCAAAGGCTCCATCCGCCACGGCATGCGCACGAAGGCTCAGCTCCATGATCGGCTGCGCGACCTGCCGGCTCAGAACCCCTATTGCTATCACCGCGAGTCCGGCGATCACAATCAGGATCAGTCCCGATTCAAACACCAGCTGGTTGAGCAACTCAGAGACCTGGGTGAATCGATCGATACTGACGCCAATGTCTTGCCAGTAGACCGTAGACACCAGAAGGCTCGTGAGCTCTCGTAGCCGAACCGACTCCCGGTAGAGCGCAGTGTACTCGGGCACCTGACGGCCACGACCCGCGGCGACGACGTCCGCCGTTGAGTCGAGATACCGATAGATCATGCGACGGATCATTGGAAGTGAGAGATCGCGATCTCCAATGACGCCGACGGTGGGGAGTTGCGAGGCAACACGTTCGAGTCGATCAACGGACTCGAAGTAACCCCGAAGTGACTCAACGCTGCGGAGGTCGAGGTAGGTACGAAGATGTTGATCTGCAACGAGGAGCTCGTTGTCTATCGCCTCAAGCCGCAAGCTGTCGTCAAAGATGACGCGTGTGTCCGCCACGACGGACCGGCTGACGGTGACGATCGTCCCCGCGGTAACCAGGAGCGGAAGAAGCACGAGCGCAAAGACGAGTCCGAGCTGTGCCCGAATGGACATCATGACGAGCCTCCGTTCGCGTGGAGCAACCGGATGCCAGGGCTGAGGCGACGGGGTGCGGACGAATAGATGCCGACATTGTCCGATTCTCTAATCGACGTCCGTACGATCTCCTCGGCCAGCTGCGTAATTCGGGCAAAATCGACGCTCACCGTCGACTCGATCACACGGTCGTCCAGGAGCGATAGCACGCGCTCGGACTCTCCAAATCCAATGACGGAGACCTGCCCCACTCGATTCGAGTCTATGAGAACCTGGGCCATCGCAACCGTACCCTCGACGGTGTCGCAGAACACAACGTCGGCCCCACGACGAAGGAGCGCGCCGGCCGCGGCGATCGACCCAAGCTCCGCATCGTCAACGCGCTGAAGCGAGATCTCGAGATCCGAGCCGATCGCGCCGACCATCTGAAGCGCCGCCTCTTCCTCGGCACCCGCGCAGAGTCCGCAGAGGTACCCAATCTGATCTCCCGGTTGCACAACCCGGTCGATCTCGCTGCGCACTAATCGGCCAAGATCGGTCGGATCGATGCCCACGGTCACATGTGATTCAGCCGCGGGAGTGAGAACACCAATCGCCACGGTAAGCATCCCCGACGCAGTGATGGCGGAGACGCGCTCAAGTACAAGCGGCGTGTCAGGGCGAACGACGACCGCAGCGGCGCCGGACTCGTAGGCGATGTTCAGCGTCTCCAGCAGGGCTTCTGACTCCGAAAGAAATGGCGGTAGGTGCGGCGAGAAGACCCGGTAGTCGGACGCTTGTCCGGAGGCAGCGGGCGTCCCAAACGACAGCGACACGGAGTCCGCCAGCGCATCATCGATCGACGGCTGGATGAGAGCAACCACCGCCTCAGTGCCGGAAGGCTCAGGACGCAATTCGTCCTCTCGAATCCTCACGGTCTGGGCCCCAATGGAGGCGAGTCGGATGGCCGCTGCAACGGAGACAAGAAGAAGGATGAGCGTGGCGCCCCACCCGGTGGAAGCAATGCGCGCGACTCGCACGGCGCAAGCGTAGCATCGGACTCTTAAAACCTCAAACCCGAACCCGACGTGCGCAAGATTGTCCATCGATCCGGACAACCTGATCATTGCACTCAGGAATACTCTGTAGGATCGTAACAAGGGAGGCAGGATGGAACGAGTACAGAATGGCGTCTTCACGTCCAGAACGGAGATCGCGCCGGTTGAATGGGACAATCAGCGAAAGGACTGGATTCGGCCGGAGCTCGACCGAGGGGCGCTGAAGCGGCTCTCAGAGCGAAGCACGGTCAACGGATTGCTGCGGCTTCTCTGGTTCGTCGGTCTTCTCGTAGGAGCGGCGGCTCTTACGATCTATCTCTTTGGCATTAATCCATGGTTGGCTATCCCAGGACTCTACCTCTACTGGTTCTTCTACGGCTTCTGGGTCGCTCCAGCGCACGAACTACAACACCAGACCGTCCTCGCCAAGCGAGAGAACTGGCTCAGTGAGATCATCTTCTACTTCATTCAAACCCTGATGTGGAACAGCCCGACGTACGCCCGCGTCTCACACAAACTCCATCATCGCTACACGATGGTTCGCGGCTACGATCCGGAAACAGAATGGCCGGAGATCATAACCATAAGTTGGCTTCGGAAGCATTTCGCGGCGCTGGTCCTCCGCATCCTCGTCCTGGGTGCCGTCTACGATCTCTTTCGTGCCGTCGTGACTCAGGTGAAGCGCATTTTTGGGATGCGAAACTGGATGATGCGAGATCACTGCACGGACGCCCAAGTTCGAGCCATACAGATCGAGTCGCTTCAGATTCTCATCACGCATGCTGCCATTGTCGCCGTTGCCGTGGTCTTCCGGAGGTGGGAGCTACTCGCCTTCGTGACCATCGCCTGGCAGGTGGGCGCCGCCATTGAACGCATCTGGCACGACACAAAGCACATCGCCCGCCCGTACAATGTAAAGGATCACCGACTCAACACTCGATCGGTCAAGGTGGGGTGGTTTGTGAAGACCTTCTTCTGGGGCCTGGATGATCACGTCGATCATCATCTCTACCCTGCTGTCCCCTCACGCAATCTCCCGGAGCTTCACAAGATCCTCGAGCCGGAACTCCCGGAACCGGAGGGAGTGTTTGGATGCTGGGCGGAGATGTTCGAGATCGCGAAGAAGAAATCGGAGGACCCGGAGTGGGAGTTCGTGTCCGCACCGGGCGCGATAGAACAGGGGAGATCAGCCGATTAGGGGATTCCTCCTATTGCGATTGGAGCAGGCGCGAATCAGACTCGCGCTATGAAACGCCTCATGATCGTAGTCGCATTGATCGCCGTTCCAGTTGTCGTCCCGGCAGCGGCCGTGTGGCCACCGTCGGTTTCGCTCTCGAACGGCTTCGTCTATGTCGCACCGCTTCTCGCCTGGAATGCGATCTTCTGGAGAGCAATCCGGATCGACCGGTTCTTTGAAGGCGAGGCACCAAAGGCGCTCCTAGCGGCCGAGTTCGTCGCCCGTGCCTTCGTCTTCACGATGCCGGTATTTCTGGTGACGGAACCGGAGTCCCGTTGGTTCACAGCGGGCCTGGGAACCTACCTCGCCGGAACCGCACTCTACTGCGGCAGCTGGCTCGTCCTCGCGTACGGAGACGAGATCCGGATCTCTGGATCGCCGCTCCTCCAGCTCGCCCCCGCCTACACACCGTTTCTCTCATTCGCCGGTCTCGCGCTCATGGCGCGATCGCCGGAGTTCGCGATTGGGGCTGGTCTCTTCACCGTGCTTCACGTCGCAGAATACCTGATGAAGCGCAGCTGAAGCTTCATGCTACTGCTGAGCAGGCTGCCAGAGTTCGATTGCGTTTCCTTCCGGGTCGTGAACGCGAGCAAAGGTCCCAATCTCAGGCATTGAGTTCCATTCTTCTCGCTCTTCAACCTCGATCCCCTTCGCCTTCAGATCCGCTATAAGCTCCTGAAGATTTGAGACGCGGAAGTTAATCATCCATTCCTTCTCCGCGCTGAAGTAGTCTGAATCGCGGGCGAAGGGTTCAAAAACCGTGGGACCAGCGCTCTGCATCCAGACCATCTCCTGGATATCAATGCCGAGCTGCTCCACGTACCACGCCTTGAGCGCCTCCGGGTTCTCCGATCGAAAGAAAAATCCGCCAATGCCGGTAATCTGTGCCATGACCAAGTGTAGCAAAGTGCGACTCTTCGGTCGCACCCGTTGCGGTTCGGTCGCAAGGTGTTCTACTCTGCCGGTCGCGGTGGTAGCCGCACGCGGGAGGTGGGCGTCGGTGAAAAAAGTGTTGATCCTGCTTGCAGGGGTTCTAGCGCAGGCGTGTCTGGGATCGATTTATGCATGGTCGGTGATTGGGAACTCGCTTGCTGAAGAGTTTGCGCTGGCAGCGTGGCAGACGCAGACGATCTACGGTCTCAGCATTGGAGTCTTTGCCTTTGGCACCATCTTCACCGGCCGCCTCCTTGACCGATGGGGGCCGCGACGTCTCGTCCTTGTAAGCGGCGGCCTCTTCGTAATGGCGTACCTGGCTGCCTCGTTCTCCGGCGGCTCGTTTCCCATTCTTGTTCTCGCTCTTGGGATTCTTATGGGAATCGCCATTGCCTTTGGGTACGTCGTACCGCTCTCGACCGCCGTCGCCTGGTTTCCGGAGGCAAAGGGCACCGTGACCGGCCTCGCCGTGATGGGCTTTGGGGGCGGCGCGATTGTGGTCTCATGGTTCCTTCGCGAACTCTTCGCGCGCGGCTGGCGCATCCTTCCGTCGCTCAGAATCATGGGGATCGCCGGAGGCGTGATCTTGATCGCCTGCTCGATCATCCAGGCCTTTCCTCCTACGACACGACCCGCGGCGCGCCGTGGTTCCTGGTCTGATGTTGCATCGCTCGTGCGATCACGCGAGTACTGGATCCTCGCCGCATCGATGTTTCTTGCCACGACCGGCGGCCTTGTCCTGATTGGGATGGTCGTGGAGGTCGCCACCGCCTACAGACTGGCCTCCGTCGCGGCCCTCGCTCTGAGCCTGATCACCCTTGGCAATGCGGCCGGGCGGATCCTCTGGGGGGCCATCATTGATAAGCTCGGCGATCGGACGATCACAGCCTCGTTCGCCATCATGGCCCTCTCCTTTCTTTCAGTCTTCCTTGCGCCCGGCCGGCCTGTTCTCTTCCTGTTCGGTGTGGTTGGAACCGGACTCCAGTTTGGCGCGAGCCTCGTTGTCTTCGCGGCCTACGTCTCAAAACACCACGGTCCCGCTGCTATCGCGAGAATGTACCCCTATATCTTTATCTGGTACGGACTTGGCGCGCTCGTTGGGCCGCCGCTCGGAGGACTGGCCGTCGACGTCACGGGATCACATCGGCTCGTCGCTCTGGCCCTCGTCGTACTGCCCGTTATAGGAGCGCTTACCTTCGCCCCGCTGACCTCTCGACGAAATCTCGACGAGCTGTCGACGGCGGAGGATACTGCTTAGCCTTCGCCTGCAGGGCTGCCCGACCGGCCTTGATCGTAGAACGAGACTCGGCAGGTCACAGCCGGATGAGATTTGGCGACGGCCGCCGTAAGGTCCCGCCGGACGCGATCTGCCCATTCAAGTGACATGGTTCGCGATCGGACCGTTACCTCAACGTCAACGATCACCGAATCACCAATCAACAGAACAACCAGGCGCTTAGCGCGAGCCGAGTTCGACTTGAGCTCTTTCTGGACGATGCGGCGGATGCTTCGGCGAGTCTGGGGATCCGGCGCGGCGAGAAGAAGCGCTCTGGCATTGCGAATGATTGTGCTGAGGAGTCCCGGCCCAAAGGCGGCGGCAATGAGGAGGACCAGCACCTGGTCGATGTAGACGGAAATTCGCCCGACCGTCTCTCCGGGGATGGTCTTCACCGCGAGGAAGGCAAGCGCAATCCCAAGGCTGCTGAGACCATCCTTGAACCATGTCTTGCGCTCTAGCTTCGCGAGGGTGCTTAGTGACCTCCTTGTTGCCGACGACATCACGATCGCGATAGCGAAGCAAGCAACGGCGGAGGCGCCGGCGTAGATCACAGCGGCCACTCCGGGGAGCGGTTCGCCTCCATCGAGGATCTTCCGAATCGCTTCAAGCGCCCCGGTCGCGAGGACGCCCGCGAGAACAAGAGCCTTCAAGAGCTCGAGCAGTGGACGCGCCTGCCCAAGGCCCAGGGGAAACTCCTCCGTAGGACGACCCGCCGCGAGCCGCACCACAGAGAGAGAGATCAGCGCAATGGGGACCCCTGAAGCGGTGATGAGACCATCAAAGAGCACCGCCTGGCTTCCGGAGACGAGGCCGATGACGACTCCGGCCGCCGAAAGGAAGGCGGCACCCACGATGCTGATCGTAAAAATCGATGCGTCTTTCGGATTCGACTCCTGCGGCTCGTTCATCCTGTAATCAATACCGTTCGAGGAAGACTCGGGCAAATCTCATGGAAGCCGACGAACCTCTTCAAAAACGAAGTCGAACGACGCCTCAAGCTCGTCGATTGAACAGTGGTCTTGAACAAAGTGCGTCGTGCAGAGAATGAGCCCTCCGGTTTGGAATCGCTCGATAAGCGCTCCAATGTCCCGTCGAAACCGGTCAATGTCGCCAAACCCGAGGGTGGTCTGTACGTCCATACCGCCCATGACGCAGAAGCGATCCGAGTATGAACGAGAAAAGAGATCGAAGCTCATTCCCGCAGACTCCTGCCACGGATGAACAACGGCAAAACCGAGATCCAGGATCGCATTGAGTGCGGGAGTGATGTTCCCATCCGAATGAAGGCTCAGGTAGGCGCCACGCTTGTGAACCGCAGCAGCAACGGGCGCGTGATGCGGCGCTATGAGTGCTCCAAACGTCTCCGGACTAAAAAGGAGGCCCCGTTGGCTGCCCCAGTCGTCGGAGACGTGGATCATATCAATCCCAAGGTCGAGACAGTTGTTCGCGAACCTCGCCGTCCACTCAGCCTGACGGGCGTAAACCGCCCGCAAGTCGTCCGGAAAGAGAAGCAGATACATCAGGTGGTTCTCAATACCAAAGTAGCCGTTGTGAGCCTCAAAGACACCAGGTGTCTGGACGTAGACAAATCTGCCTCGCGATTCCTGATAGAACTCAATGTCCTTCCGAAGCGACTCGTATGTCTCGGTCGAGTCGACGTCGGAAAGGTCAAGACCCAGAAGATCGCGGGGTTCAATCGACCGTCCTTGGAGTGCGCATTGGTCACGAAGGGCAGTCACCTCTTGGGAAGAGTACGGCCGCGGACCACCAAAGAGGTGGGCAAGATCAAACTCGTACCGATCCTCGAACGCTTCGACCGATCCCCAGCGCCGCTCAATGCCTTCCTTGAGGTTCTCTCTGACCCAACCGTACACCGGCATCCGATCCGGCGTCTCGCGCCGTAGCAGAGCGCGAACGCGTTCATTCCCAGTCATCAACTCCCCCGTAACATATCGACCTCGCGACCTGCATCTCGGGTGTTCCCGCGCAGTTCATGGCCCACGGCCCCTGATCGTCGTTCATGATGATCAGGATGTTCGGCATACGATCCGATCTCATGTCAGAGCCACGCGGGGATCTCCTCTCCGGAGGCACGTAGCTCTCCAACCAGCGACGCGCGCAGTGTCCGGCGCAACTCGCCGGCGGCGGGCTCAGACGCGAGGTTTTCCAGCTGATACGGATCAGTGGTGTTGTCCACCAGCCACTCGTGGCCTTCCTCCTTGATGGCGTAGGTGTAACGTTCAGTGCGGATGCATCTCCATTGAGGACCGCCGACCCCGTCCTTCGCATAGCGTGGGTTTCCGTACCAGAGCGCGATCGCACCGGCGCGTTGAGGTGCAGGACCCGATCCGGTGATGAGCGGCGCGAAGCTCGAACCATGCACCTCCTCCGGAATCGGGACGCCACAGAGATCGGCACAGGTGGGGAACAGATCGACAAGGCTTGCCGATGCTTGAACCGACTGGCCTGCGTCGACTCCGGGCGCGCGAATAATGAGCGGGACTCCAAGGGATTCGGCATGCGGGGTTCCCTTCTGGAATCGTCGGTGGCTGCCGCCCATCTCGCCATGGTCTGAGAAGAAGGCAATAGCGGTGGACTCCAGCAATTCGCGGCTTTCGAGGTGATCGAGGAGCCGCCCGACGTTGTCGTCAAGATTCTCAACCATGGCGCAGTACTCGGCCTGCTGAGAGCGCGCAACTTCCTCGAACCCTGCCGGGACATTCGGCCGAAGCTTGACCGTTCGTTTGTCGAAGCGACGCTCGTATTCGGAAGGGGCCGGGTGGCGGGTGTGGGAGTAGTCACCCACGGTCACGCTCGCCACATTGTTCTCGTCGCTTCCGTGGTGGGGCGACTCGAGACTGAGCACGTGGAACCACGGCTGATCAGACCGGGACACCCGGTCGAGGTAGTCGATGGACAGATCGACGAGAGCATCGGTCTGGTACCCCTTGAGTTCGTGCGGTGGCCACATCCGATCGTCGGTTGAGTAGCGCGTCCTCCAGAAGTGATTCGAAAGCTCAAAGCCGAACCAGTCCTCGAAGCCTCCGCGAAGGAGAGGATGAACCCAATACTCAGCACCTTCATTGTGCCCAATGGGATTCTGCGCGCTGGCAAGGTGCCACTTGCCAACATAGCTCGTCCGGTAGCCGTGATCCCTGAACGCATGGGCCACGGTTCGCTCGCTTGGTGCGAGAAGATCGCCGAGATAGTAGACGTTCGACGAACGCGGGTAACGACCGGTGATGACGCATCCTCGCGCCGGCGTGCACACGGGAACAGGTGTGATGGCGTTGTGAAAGTCGACTCCCTCTGAGGCGAGGCGATCAAGGTTCGGCGTTTGTGCGTTGAGCTCGCCGTGCCTCGAGAGCGCATGGTAGCGAAGTTGATCCACGAATATCCAGAGCAGGTTGTTGCGCACCTCGCCCCCTGCCCTACCGCTGTGCCTTCTTCAGGACATCAAGCGTGTTCGTCGCCTCAAACCCGAACTCTTCCTTCGCCTTGCTCGCGTCAAAGAGGCTCGCGTACTCATTGCCGGGAGTCTCGTAGTACGAGAGATCAAGAGCATCGCCGTACCAATGCCGAAGCTGCTCAACCGTCTTCACCGTTGACCAGATACGATTGCACACACCGTTGACGATCCGTAGGCCTGGCTTGAGAGGAGTCTCAACGGCCAGCCCGAAGAGTCGCACCGAATCCTCAACGACCATATAGGTCGAGGCGCCGAAGAACCACGGATGCCGATCTGCAAGATCGCGCGGAGTGCCGCCTGCCTGGGTCGACGATAGCCGGATGTTGACAATATCGAGCTCCGGCTTCTGCCGACTGATGTAGCGGGTGACCTCCTCCATCATGTACTTGGAGAACCCATAGCCGTCTCGGTCGTGACAGCCGTGCGACTCGGTGATGGGCAGGTGCTCGGGCGTGAAGTCGAGGCGCTGCATTCCGGTTACTGCGATCGAACTCGCGAGCACCATCTTTCGGCAGCCGTGCGACGCGAGGTACTGAAGGAGGACCCTCGTCCCCTCGACATTCACGAGAATCCCTTCCCGCTCGAGGCAGCCACCGGTTACCGCCGCCAGATGGACAACGGCGTCAAGCGAATGAGCATCGAGCTGTGAGAGATCCTCCCACCTCGCGAAATCACCCCGGACCCAGGTGAACCCTTCTCCTTGGGGTTTCCGTCTGCTCATTGCGACGATCTCGTGTCTGCCGGAGAGCGCGGCCACCAAACGCTGTCCCACAAGACCGCTGGCGCCAGTAATCAGGATGGTACTCATTCTGCACTCCATTCAAAGACGACACTCGAGTATGCCTTGTCGCCGGAATTGATCGCCGCGAATACGGCAGGGCCCTCCGACGATGGGAGGCGGTGACTAATCACTCGGTCCCACGCCAAGGCGCCCGACTTCAGAAGCTGCATGATCCGCAGCCGGTTTTGCATGTGTCCGTCGTCGCACGGGTAGTAGCAGCGAAGCTGACGACCGTGGAACGGCAAGAACGTTCGGGTGAACGGGTCTTGACCGTAGTTGCCCTGATAGACGAATTTCGCGCCACCGTCCACGCTCGCCATTGGCGTGCGACGAGCCAGCTGGACCGCGGTCTCAAGGCAGTCGGGGATGCCGGTACTCTCAAACACGACGTCGGCGCCATCCGGCGCGAGCGCATCAAACGTCGCTCTCCAATCGGTCTCGCTCACATTGACTACGTGCTCCGCGCCAAGCTCCGTGGCGAGCGAGAGCGCCTTTTTATTGACGTCGAGCGCGATGACTCGGCATCCGCGAAGCGCAGTAAGAGCAACGACTCCAAGCCCGATCTGGCCGGCGCCATACACAACGACCGTATCGATTGCACGCGGCTGGGAGATATCGATTCCGTGCAGTGCCACGGAGGGCATGACAAACATCGCCGCCGTTCCCATGTCAACGCCCTCCGGCACGAGACCGGGTCGTTGCGGGCTCTCGATACTCGCGTCGCAGAGCGTGTAAGAGGCATGCGAGCCGCTACACGAGATCCGCGTACCATCCGTGAGCGAGTAACCGGCCTTGTTGCCGCGCGTGAACACGCGATCGCCAACCTTGAGATGGGTGACTTCTCGGCCGACCTCTTCAACGATGCCGGTATTCTGATAGCCGGTGCAGATTGGATACGGTCCCCAGTTCAGCTTGCCTCGGACGAGCGCGAACTCAGTTCCAATGCTGACGCCGGAACACACCGTTCGCACGAGGACATCATGAGGCCCGACCTCTCCAAGGAGGATAGGCTCGATCGTTGCCGACTGGTCTTCGTGAACAATAAGCGCATGAGCTTCCATACCCGACCGTAGCTTGGGTGCGAGTTGTGGGCAAGAGCCGCCCGGCGGAAATCACCTCGTTGATGACAGCATCGGAGCGATCGGGTTGATCACGGAAGATCGATGGATAGAATGCGGGCATGGCTGACTCAAGGGAATCAAAGAAATCGAGGCCTCCACAGAACGCTCGAGTGGGTTGGGCGCTTGCCGTCATTGGCCTTCTGGTGCTCATCTACGGGGCGGTGACAACCACGCGCCTGCTCCTGTTCACGCAGTCGGCACTCTCAGCCGACGGCGTCGTCGTTGGGTTCGAAGAGCGCGAACGAGTGAGGTGGCAGCGTAGGCGAGGTGGGAACACGAGCGACACGTTTACACGCATGCTTCGCAACCGCCGCGTTGAGATCTCGTACTTCCCACAAGTCGAGTTTGTGACTGAGGACGGAACGCCCGCGGCATTTGTGTCGAATGTCGGAGGCCGGTCACGCAGGTTTGCGGAGGGAGAGACGGTGCCGGTGCTCTACGACCCAGACGATCCGTCCGTCGGGAGGATTGGCGAGGCTTTTGACCTCTGGTTCCCATCAGCGTTCCTGGGGGCACTTGGCCTTACGTGGGGAGCGGTCGGACTCTACCTGGCGAAGCCGGGCAAACGCGAGAAGCGAGGTGGCGAGAGCTGAGACCCCTGCACGAGTTGCTGGGCGTAGCAGTGATGGTCGGCTGCCTGTACTACCCGCCGCCGCGGAGGAATCCAGGGGCGAGTGCCTTCCAGATACGGGCGACCTCTGTCTCGTCTCCGTGAAGCCGGAACCAAACTCGACCAAGGTTGAGGGCACCGAGTTTCACCGGCGGCAGTTCACTGATCTCGATCGTCCATCCATGGCCGTGGCATTGTGAGCCCTCGTATGCGCCCTCACCGAGCGACTTCACGTTCGCCTCAACGACCCAGAGTGGAATCCCTCTGAACTCCTTTACTATCTCAACCATTGCCGGCCGCGGCTAGTGGCCCTCGCCGGCAAGCATCGACCTGGCGTGCTCAAGAAGCGGTGCGACAAGACGAGCGGTGCTCGCCGCCCCCTTTACCGAACCGGGTAGGTTCACGATGACGGTGTCGCCTTTCTGCCCTGCGAACCCTCGCGAGAGCGGTGCGAGCTTCGTCTCCTTCAGGCTCTCCAGCCTGAGGTACTCGGCGATCCCCGGAATGGGCCGATCACAGAATGCCTCTGTCGTCTCCGGTGTGATATCGCGCGGCCCTATTCCGGTGCCTCCGGTGGTGAGAACCGCATCCGCCGTGAGTCCTCGATCGAGGGCACGGATCAGTTCTACGGCCTCATCGGGCACCACAATCCGCTCGCATTGAGCGTCAGAGAGGACCGCAAGGACGGCTTCTTCAACGGCGGGACCAGAGCGATCATCGTACTCGCCTCGGCTCGCACGGTCGCTGACGGTGACGACAAGGACTCGTAGTGGCTCGCTCATGACTCTCCCGCTACGGGATGCTTCTCTTTGCTTTCGAGTCTGATCTCGCCAATCACCATCTTCTTGTCGACGGCCTTGCACATGTCGTAGACGGTAAGACCGGCAACGCTCACGGCGGTAAGGGCCTCCATCTCGACACCGGTCCGTCCGATGCAGGTGGCAGTCGCTGTAATCGAAACACGATCCGCTTCCAGGACGCAGTCGACCGTCACGTGATCAAGCGAAAAGGTGTGGCAGAGCGGTATCAGCTCGGGCGTGCGCTTGGCCGCGCTGATGCCGGCGATCCGGGCCACGGCCAGAACGTCACCCTTCTTGATCTGGTTTTGCTTGATAAGCTCAACGGTGGCATCCGCGAGCAGGACGCACCCGCTTGCTCTGGCGATGCGTAGGACATTCGGCTTGCCCGAAACGTCCACCATCAGGGCGCGGCCCTGGGCGTCGACGTGACTCAATACTTCAGCCATCTATCCCCCTATTGCGATCATCGATCGGTTGCTGCACGACGCCCCGCGGTACGGCTTCGCCGCAACGGCCCTTCGGATCGAGCCCTCAACGTCAGCAAAGTCTACCGGAATCTCAAGATCCGAGTGGAGACACGGTTTGAGGTAGCCGTTTGCAGTAAGCCGAAGCCGGTTGCAGTCGGCGCAGACCGGAGGCCGATCGTATCCGGCCACGTCGAGCTTTGAGCTGGAGAGCGAGTACTGCCGGATACGCTGGAGCAGGATGCCGCGATCGGCACAGAACGCCGCAAGCCCCTCGAG
>JANQQY010000402.1 GCA_028284845.1 Spirochaetales bacterium | reverse complement strand
ACGACTTCGCCGGCAAGAAGAAGATCCTGAACATCGTACCAAGCCTGGACACCGGCGTGTGCGCGACCAGCGCACGGACCTTCAACGAACGCGCGGCAGCGAAAGAAAACGTTGTGGTTCTTACTGTGAGTTCCGATCTGCCGTTTGCCATGGCGCGCTTCTGCGAGGCAAACGGTATTAATTCGGTCGTGACGCTCTCGCAGTTCCGCGATTCCCAATTTGCCAAGGACTACGGCGTTGAGATCGTTGATGGTTCATTCACCGGACTGACGGCGCGGGCGATCGTCGTTCTGGATGAAGAGAATGTTGTGCGCTACACGCAACTTGTACCCGAGGTTGGGAACGAACCCGATTATGACGGCGCTCTCGGCGCGGTATAGAGCCCTCGACTATCGTCCGGTCCGAGTGAGCGTGAGTCGCCTTCGCGCTCGAACATCTCACCTCGCGCCGGCCACTGGACCGGCGCATCTGTGAGAATCGTGCTGGTCGAGCCAGAGATACCGCAGAATACCGGGAACATCGCGCGAACGTGCGCTGCAACCGGTATCGAGCTCGACCTCGTCCGGCCACTCGGATTCGACGTGGACGAGAAGGCGGTTCGGCGCGCCGGACTCGACTACTGGCATCTCGTCAACCTAACGCTTCACGAGAGCTTTGATTCCTTCCTCTCCTCGGCCGACCGTAAAGACCTTGTCTTCTTCACGAGCAAAGCATCCAGATCGTACACGGAGATCGACTACACCGCTCGATCAATACTGGTCTTTGGCAGTGAAACACGCGGACTCTCTGATTCTGCTCTCAGGGTAGGCTCGGACCGGCTCGCCCGCATTCCGACACTCTCTGAGGCCCGCTGTCTCAATCTGAGTAATGCGGTTGCGATTGCCGCCTACGAAGCGCTTCGGCAGACCGGCTTTGCAGGACTCGAGATGAGCCGCGGGCTCTGATGCAACCGATTCGCCCAAGGGGCGTCAAAAGGGCATGAACGTACGAACTGGAGGATTTATGAATCCCATCTACCGAGTGGCGATCATCGTCTGCATCCTGGCACTCATACCCGTTACTGCCGAAGCGCAGAGCCTCTACAACGAGCGTGTCCTACGCGCCATTGGACTCAATCAGAGCGAGATCGATTCAGTCCTTGAGGTCACGGAGGACGCCGCCGCGGAGACTCAGCGCCTCAACGCCGATCTCGAGATCAAGAAGGCGGAGTTGGCTCGTATTCTCTTGGACGACTCGCCCTCCGTGCGGCAGATCGAGCGGAACCTGCGCGATACGGCGGAGATCGAGGTGCAGATACGACTTGTCGAGATTCAACGCGAACTCGCCGTTCGAGAGGCGGTCGGCGCCGATCGCTGGGCAACGATCATTCAATCACTTCGCGTTCGCCGTGCACAGGCAGCGACCGAGATCGAAGCGCAGTCTGCGGCGTTCCGTGAGCGATTGGCCGCGCTTCAGGAGGAGATCGTAGCCACGCAACGCACGCTTCTCGAGGCTGTAGACAGCGAAGAGGCGGAGGCACGCGTTCGTGAGGAAATGAGACAGATCCAGGTCCGCTTTCGTGAGCTTCTCGAAGGCATTCAGGACCGCGTCGGGGAATGACCGATGAGGAACTCGTTGAGAGATTTGTCTCGAGCGACGACCGAGAAGCGTTGCAAGAGCTCGTATCACGGTACTCCGACAAGCTCCGAAGGCTACTCTACTCGATGCTCGGGGCAGATCTTGATCGCGTCCAGGAAGCGGAACAAGAGGTCTACGTGAAGCTCGTGGAGCGGGTCGATCGGTTTCGCGGCGCTTCGAGCTTCTCCACCTTTTTCTACGCGCTCGCGAGGAACCGCGTCCTGGACATCATGCGTCTATCAAGACGACGCTTGGGACGTGACACGGTACTCGCTTTTCCGGACAAGGCTGCGTCTCTTTTACCCGGCCCGGCAGAGCGACTCGAGCGCGAAACCGATGCCGCGCTCTTGCGATCAGCAATGACGATTCTCTCGCCCTCTGATAGGTTTCTCCTGTACATGAAGGACGCAGAGGGCGAGAGCATTGCCGACCTCGCCGCGGTGACCGGTCAACGCGAAGGGACAATCAAAAGCAGGTTGTCACGCGCAAGGAGCCGGCTCAAGAGACATCTGGAGGTGTGCGGGTATGAACGATAGTCGCCTTCAAGAGCTCTTTGGAGCGGCCAGGGAGGAAGCCCGGGAATCGGTCTCAACGCTCGCGCCTCCAAACCTCGAAGCCGCTCTCGCGGCTACGTCCACGCAACATCACCGGCTTGGCCTTGGGAGCCGCCTACCTCAGATCGCGGCAACTGCCGCGGTACTCGTGATCGCAATTGGTGCTCTGCTCATCTTGGAAGCCCCTGCGATACCGGCGGGCGACATTCCATCGCATCTGACGATGCTGGTGGATTCCTTGTACAGCGAGGAGAGTTTTGTTCTGGACGAACTCGCCCCGCGGCTGACACCCAGGAACGCGAGGGTTCTCGATGCGGTATGGGAGAGCGTTGCCGAAGAGATACGGACACCCGACTCGTGACCACAACTCTGATCATCGCCGAGATTGGGACGAGTCACGGAGGAGACCTCGATCGCGCCCGCGATCTCATCGCGGCAGCACACGAGGCGGGCGCAGACGCGGCGAAGTTCCAGTACGTCATTGCGGACGAGATCGTCCATCCGGCTATGACTCCAATCAACCTGCCGGGCGGGAGCACCCGGCTCTACGATCGGTTTGTGGAGTTGGAGCGAGATCCAGAGTTCTACGCGAGAATCGCCGAGTCGTGCGAGAGCGAGGGCATACGCTTTCTCTGTACCGCGTTCGGAGAGGAGAGCGCCAGGCGACTTCATGAGATTGGATTGCGACGGTTCAAGGTTGCTTCGCCGGAGATCAATCACACGCCATTGCTCTCGCTCCTCTCCA
>JANQQY010000397.1 GCA_028284845.1 Spirochaetales bacterium | reverse complement strand
TCAAGGAAGAACTCTCTGGCGTCGGCGCCGTTGAACGGCTCCCCTCGGCCGGAGAGTTCTTCCTTGATCGAGTTGACGAGATTCGCGAGATGGCGGGTGACCCGGAGTGGCCGAGCCGCTACTTCGCGATCAAGATCCTTCTCCACGACGGGTCGGAACGGAGCGAGCGCGCCCTGCTCGACGGTTTCACCGACCCTCACCCTCTCGTGCGCAAGACTTTAGCGACCGAGTACGACAAGGGTGAGCGCCAAGCGAACTACGAACGAATCGTCGACCTCTTTCTCCACGATCCCGTCTTTGAGGTACGGGAGGCCGCACGCCAACGCATTCGCGCCGACTTCAAGGACATCTACTCGCTCAATGCCCACGAACTACAACCGGAGGAGGCGCTCCACGTCCTTGAGCTGCTTGATCCCGACGAAGCGACAGACATCAATGCCGCACTCGGCCTGCTCTCCGGTGACGACAAGGAGCTCTGCCTGGCGGCGGCACGGTTCCTGGTGAAGAGCGGGAAGCTACCCGCCATGTCACAGGCAGTCTCGTTCGAAGATATGGAGGAGTTCGAACGAACTCAGAAACTCGTCGACCATGCCGTGTCAGTGAACGTCGTTGACTTCCTCGAGGGCGTAGCCGGAAGCACCTCTCCGGCCGCACTGCTCCTGGCAAGCCGTGTCCTCGCGGAACACGGACCGCAGGAGCTCATCAAGGAGGTCGCAGAGCGCACCTTCAGACTCCAGCCGGAAACAACCGATCGTCACGCAGAGGTCTATCGTTCAGTCGCAGAGTCGATCGCCAAACGCGGTTCCGAGGATTCGCTTCGCCTACTCGCTCGCGAGATCCCTCGAAGAACCGAGCAGGAAGACCTCCTTCGAATCGTGCTCGAATCGATCCCGAAGGGCCACGACTCGGTCTTCGCAGAACCACTCACAGCGGCGCTCCGTGACCCGAGCTACCCTGGGCGCGATGCGATTCGCACCGCCTTTGTTAGGCTCGACACGCCGTACGTTCTCTCTACCTGCCTGGATATCATCACCGCACCGCGTGAACAGAATCCACACCGCGTTCGCATCGACGCCCTGATCACCCTCGGCGAGCTCCGACTTGATTACGCCATCCAGGACATCCTCGAGCACCTGCCGATCCTCCCAGTTGACGAGGCGAGGGTGTTCACCAAGACGCTCAACGAGTTCCAGCCCGACGAGCTCGAGAGGAAGACACGAATGCTGCTTGAGAGCGTTGATGGGAACATTCGCGCTGCAGTGATCGCTGCACTCCCCGCCACGGGTAAAAAGACCTTCCTTCCACAGGTCAAGGCGGCCCTCAACGATGCGGACCCCGAGGTTCGGATCGCCTCTGCCTGGTCTCTCGTCGACTACGAGGAGGCGCGGACGCTCTCCACCGCAGCCGAACTCCTCAGAGATCCTGTGGAGCGTGTCCGCATGAATGTTGCTCGGGCGATCGCCGTGGGTGCTGGTAAGGCCGGCCTTGACGCACTCAAGGAGACGCTTGCTGATGAGAACGAGGTGGATCCGGTAAAGGAAGCCGCGATCGAGGGGTTGAGAGAGAGTTCTCAGGCTGTTTCGGTCGATATCCTCATTGACGTACTCGCCTCTGAGTCGACGCTTCAGGCGAAGGCCGAGCTGGCGCTCGCGCAGAAGACAAACACAGCGTCGGTCAGGCGGCTCGTTGAGCAGTTCAAGGATGCGGAGCCCCAGCTTCGAGAGCGAATCACCCAGGTCTTCAAGACGATGGGTCAGATTGGAGAGACCGTGATCCGAGAGGTGCTTGAGGAGGACATCGCGAGTCTTCGCCCCTACCTTGCGGAGATCCTCGAGCATACCGGCTACGTCGAATCACGAATCCGACTTCTCAGTCACCGTGATCCAAAGATCCGTCGTGGTGCAGCCTCCTTCTTAGCACTGGTAGGAAGTGAGGCGGCGTTCCGGGGAATCGTCATGGCCGCGCGCGATCCGGACGGAGACGTTCGAGTCCAGGTCACCAAGGCGCTGGAGAAGCTCGCAACCGACGACGGTGCGGAGATTCTCAGGAACCTTGAGAACGATCCAGACCGAAAGATTCGCAAATACACTCACTGGGCAATGGAGCGTTTGGCGGCGAAGGCACTGTAGTTGGGACAAGTGGCCGATCTCTAAGAGGAGATGTCGCGCATCGGGAGCGCGATTATATTCTCTGCTATGAATCATCGGCCCTTTGTTCTTCTGATCGCTCTTTTCTCAATAGCGGCCTGCACGACGTCACAGAACTCCGGTGTCGACACCGCGCCAACCGACGGCTCGTCGCTCACTGAAACGATCCTTCCGGTCGACCCCGACGTAACCGTCGGCCGGCTCGACAACGGTCTGACATATTACATCCGCGCCAATACCGAACCCCGCGAACGCGCCTTCCTGCGACTCGCGGTGAACGCCGGCTCAATCCTGGAAGATGAGGATCAACTCGGTCTCGCTCACTTCCTTGAGCACATGGCGTTCAACGGCACCGAGAGCTACACCGGAAACGAGATCATCTCCTTCCTTGAGACGCTGGGTATCCAGTTCGGACCCGACTTGAACGCCTATACCAGTTTTGACGAGACAGTGTATGAGCTGGCCGTACCAACTGATTCGGAGGAGACCTTCTCAGAGGCTCTGCGCGTGCTCTACGAGTGGGCATCGGCAATCACGCTTGACCCGGAGGAGATCGACAAGGAACGCGGCGTCATCGTAGAGGAGTGGCGGTTCCGGCGCGGGGCGGCTGCACGAATGCAAGATGTTCAGTTTCCTGTGCTCTTCGGCGATTCTCGTTATGCGAGTCGATTGCCCATTGGAGACGTCGAGCTGATTCAGACGTTCGACCCGAGCGTCTTGGAGCGCTTCTACGCCGATTGGTACCGCCCCGATCTCATGGCGGTCGTCGCAGTGGGAGACTTTGACCCCGCAGACGTTGAGCGTCAGATCAGATCACTCTTCGCCGACCTCCAGAACCCGGATGATCCGCGCCCCAGAGAGACCTTCGGGGTTCCCGATCACGATCAGACCCGCTTCGTCGTGGCCGACGATCCGGAGACCTCATTTACCACTGTCAGCGTCTACGTCAAGCGAGACGCGGAAGAGCTGATCGACACCGACGACTATCGGCGAATGATCATGGGCAGTCTCTTTACGGGGATGGTCAACGCGCGGCTTGATGAGATCACGCGCGTTCCGGACGCTCCCTTTCTTGGTGCCGGTGTCAGCAGCGGTTCGCTTGTACGTAG
>JANQQY010000377.1 GCA_028284845.1 Spirochaetales bacterium | reverse complement strand
G
Organism: Spirochaetales bacterium; assembly: GCA_028284845.1. Lineage (GTDB taxonomy): Bacteria > Spirochaetota > Spirochaetia > DSM-27196 > SLST01 > SLST01. The sequence continues at coordinate 1,965 of JANQQY010000377.1, read as the reverse complement.
TTGCCCGGTCGCCCCGCCTCAACTGAAGCGCCTGCATAAAGGCGCCTCGAGCCGTCTCCCACTCCTGCTCGTAGTACGCCTTGAGGCCTGTCTCGTATCGAGACGACCACTCTCTGATATCGCGCTTCACACGTGACTGCTCTGCGATGAGTTCGTAGACGGTGACCGGCACACTCTTGCCCTTGGCAGTCAGGCGGTCGAGCTCTCGGAAGAAGAACTCACCCTTGGCCCGCTCGTACACCGATTCGCTTGCAAGAATCACAACTCCGTACACCTTCGCAAGGCCCTCAAGACGGCTTGCAAGATTGACGGGGTCGCCGAGAATCGTGTAGTTGAGGCGCTCGTCAGAACCCATGTTCCCAACAACCACATCACCGGTGTGCAACCCGATTCTGGCGTGGAGCGGCGGGCGTCCTTCTTGAGTCCATCTCTTTCGCAGTCTCGCGAGAGTGGTCCGGCACTCGACGGCAGCCTTGCACGCAGCATTGACGTGGTCTTCCAGAGGAGTCGGTGCGTTCCAGAACGCCATCACCGCATCCCCAATGTATTTGTCGACCGTGCCGCCGGTCCGAGAGATGATCTGGCTGAAACTACCAAGGTATTCGCCAAGATGCCCGACAAGCTCGTTTGGTGTGAGCTCTTCAGAGAACGAGGTGAATCCAGCGATATCTGAGAAGAAGATGGTGAGTTCTGCCTCTGAACCGCCAAGATCAGCATCCTGCCCGCTTCGAATCAGATAGCTCACGACGTCACTTGGGATGTATTTCTTGAACGAGCGGATGCCGGACTTCATCCGGATGAACGCCTCATTCATATTCTGGAGTTCTACAAAGGGACTCGGCGTTGAGAAGTCGTCGTCCAAATCGAGGCCACGAATTCGATCGGCTTCTGCGGTGAGTCGCCGAATGGGAATCGTAATGAGGCTTGAAATCCAGAGCGCAACGATGATCACGACAAGCAGTGCGGCACTTGAAGCAACCGTCGTGACGAGATAGGCGGCCCTGAAGTCGCCTACGAAGTCGTCCTGCGGCACCACGACGCCGACGTTCCAATTGGGAAGCTTCGCGTCGGCAAGCGGCGCGAACGCACCCATGTAGTTGTTTCCGCCGAACTGATAGCCGAGCAGGTGAACTCGGTCGAGCGCCACCTCACCGGTCGTGCACTCAAAGGCAATCTCATCTAGGAGCGCGTTGTAGCCGGTCCGCACGGCAAAGTCGGCGATGTCCTTGATGGGATCGAGAACGGCCGGCTCCGCGCCGTTCCCCGCAATCTGAAGCGACCCGTAGGCGACACCAAGGCCCTCGTTCGTGAAGAGGAAGGCACGCCCGTTCTCGCTGATCTCAAGCGCCTGCAGGAAACGGTCGAGCTCCTCAAGGACAATATCGATCCCTACGACTCCGGCGAGGCTGTCGTCCGGATCCCGAACCGGAGCAGAAACCGTGACACCAATCTTGCCGCTCGCGCTGAACTGACCACTTGAACTGAACCGATAGACCGAGCTCCACACCGGGCCGGTAATCGACTGAGCGTTCTGATACCAGGGCCGCCAGCGCGGGTCGTAGATGTAGTCTGTGTCGGGGAAGGTCGAGATCACCTCGCCGGCGAGGTTCCGACGGGTGATCGACGTGGAGATGTAGGGCGCGATGAGCGTCTCGAGTTCGGCGATCTGCTCAGGAGTTTCGCGGGGAAGCGCGCGCGCGGCCAGGAGGAACTCGTCGGAATCCGGACCATCAATCAGTCGATCAATCGCCTGGGTCTGCACCGCTCCGTCGGGCTCCAGCCCGTTCAGCCAAAAGTCACCCTCGGCAGAGCCAAAGTAGATGAACTCGAACTGATCGTAGGCATCGAACTGTGGGACGGTCACTGTTGAGAACGCGTTGAGGTAGTCTTGGTCGTAGTTCGACGGGTTCAGGAGTGAGCCGTTCATCTCGGCAAAGCGAGCGGCCGGAGAAAGGTGCGCGGTCG
>JANQQY010000349.1 GCA_028284845.1 Spirochaetales bacterium | reverse complement strand
GATGAAAGAGCGAAGGTAGTCGAACGGCTGGCGGAGGATCCATCGGCAGGGGTGGTGATGGCAGGAACCGGAGGGATTCGGAAACTGCGTGTTGGATCTCGAGGCAGAGGAAAGAGCGGCTCGGCGCGGGTGATTTACTACTATCACGACGAATCGATTCCCGTGTTCTTGCTCGACGTGTTCGAGAAGAACGAAAAGGCAAATCTGAGCCAAGCCGAAAAGAGCGAGTTGAACGGACCAGGAGACCTGTTGGTCAAGACGTACAGGAAGAAGAGATGAGCCAGAGTGCATTCGAGAGACTGAAGGCTGCGATGGAGGATGCGATCGCCTATGCCGAGGGAGATGGATCTCGCGGGAGCGTCGCTCATCCCACTCCGCTCACCCCCGATGAAATCAAGGACGTCCGACGACAGCTACGATTGACTCAGAAGGAGTTCGCGGTTGTCTTTCGTGTGGGGCTCGGGACGGTTCGCCACTGGGAACGAGGAGACCGCACCCCGGAAGGCCCGGCGCAGACCTTGCTTCGAGTCATTCAAAGAGAGCCCGAGGCCGTGCTTCGAGCGCTCGCAGCGGAGTAGGTTATGACCGAGCTCGATTGGGACAAGATCGACGAAGTGGCGTTGGCTCTGCTTAGCTTGACCCGGGACGAGCACGGCCGCGTGTGGAAAGGGCTCTCGTGGGACGTGACCGACCGTCTGTTCGAGAAGGGTTGGATCGACGACCCGAAATCGAACGCGAAGTCTGTTTATCTCACAGAGGAGGGTATCGAGGCAGCCGAACGGTTTCTGGCGCAGCATTTCGAGAAGGAATCGCCAGGAAATTGAGTGGCGCCTAATGCCTCACTTCCGCGACAACCGGGACCTTAGGGTTCCATCTGTGAGCGGAAGCCAGTTCCTCCGCACCGTATCACGTCCAGTACGTCACAACAGGTCCCGGTTGTGTCCCGGGCGCGATGTATCCGCTCGGAGCTGATAGTTGAGGCCGGGACCTCAGCGCGGAAGTGGATTTAGGCGAGCGCACCGTATCGAACGACTAGTTCTCTTCGACTTCGAGCTGGAAATCGTCCAGTGCATAGACCTCGCGGAACACGCCGACGGCTGTTGAGGCGGCCTGCTGGACATCCTGACCAAAATCGACTCGATAGAATTGCAGAGAGCCGGCCGGCAGACCGCCGGGGTCGTGTAGCAGGGTGCTGGCCAACGAGACTCCGAGTCGGTCGAAGAAGGCCTTTGCGCGTGCGCGCTGAAGATTATCGAGAGGAATGACCGGCAAATCGAGGAAGAGTCCTTGATCGTCTAGTGCAAACTGAATGTACTCCTTCCCGGATGCCCGGCTGAAAATCACGAAGGTGTCTTCATTGGACCGGTTCAATAGCCGGCGGAGAGCTTCTTCGATAGTGCTTCTCATGATCTCGAGGTTCTTCTCCGCTCCACTCGGCGGTCGCACGGAGCAGCCGAGAAGCAGAGCGGCGACTGTTGCTGCTGCCGTGATTCTGGATCCGTTCAGGGGTTGTGCAAGGGGCGCACTCACTAGGATGTCCTTCAATACAGTTCGGCAAGTGGCTCCGGAACCTGGCCGGTTTAGCGTCTATTTCTCGGTGAGGCCCAGATAGTCGGGGATCTTCGATATGAACTCACGCCTCTCCGCTGAAACCTGATCTTCTGCAGTTTCACGAATCAGAGAGACCAAAGTCTCAATCTCCACTGGTTCAAGTGCTGCCAGCTGCGCAGAAATGGACTCGAGCTGTCGCATGGCGAAATCAGGATCAATCACTTCATCGCTACTCAGTTCAAGGAAGCAGATCTGGTCGATCGCGATACTGGCGAGTATTCTGAGAAGCATTTCGTCGCCTAATGCCACACTTCCGCGACAACCGGGACCTTGGGGTTCCATCTATGCGCGGAAGCTCGTTCGTCAGCACGATACCACGTTCAGCACGTCACAACAGGTCCCGGTTGTGTCCCGGCCGCGGTGTGTTGACCGAAGCTGGCTGGGTAGGCCGGGACCTCAGCGCGGCAAGTGGTATTAGGCGAGCGTACGTTGTCCCGGTCTTGCTGCAACGCGGGCGCGACTCTAGAGTTGAAGAATGATGGTCACACCATGAGTTCGCAGCTTCGACAAGACGTCGTCGCTCGCGTGAAGGTCATCGACCATGCCTTGGTCTGGTGGCGCTTCGCAAACGACGCAGGACGGGGCTCCGAGAGCATCGCGGAATAGCATCGCCAAGAACTCTACGTCATCTCTAGTCTCGCGCGATGTCTCGAATTCTCGTTTGGAGATTGGAAGATAGAGCGCCGCAGTGCTTGCGGACAAATGACCATAGAGCCCCCATGGACCCTCGAAGAACCAGATATTCGGAGAGTCTTCCAGCAACTCTTGATGGGTGTCCGTCCAACTCCATGGAATCGGGGCTGGAACAACTCTAGTTGACGTATCAGGACCAACCGAAAATGTTCTTGAGTCCGGCGAGTACTTCGCGAAGCGGGGCAGAGACCATTGCGATTGACGGCTCAGTGCCTCGACCAGAGACCGGAGATCCTTCGAGCGTGTGACTTTGGCGAATACGCAGAGCATTCGAATTCTCTAGAGGCCCTTTGCGATGTGCAAGTTGATCGCCGGTATCCAGTCTCGGTATTGGCAATGCTCCTGTTGAGATCGCCTAATGCCATGATTCCGCGACAACCGGGACCTTGCGGTTCCATTTGTGCGCGGGAATCGGTTCATCAGCAGAGTACCACGTCCAGTACACCAAGACAGGTCCCGGTTGTGTCCCGGCCGGCTTGACGGCACTCGGGCTCCGCCGCGGTGACTTGAGCCGATGTCGCGGAGCTCGACGGCCGGGACCTCAGCGCGGAAGCAGCTTTAGGCGATCGCCTTCTGAATCAGTTGGTGGTCACCATGCTGGGTGCCTAGGCGCCAGACTCGGTCGTACACGTAGGAGCCGTACCAGGCTAACTGCTCTTCATCCAGGTTCAGGTAGACCATCGCAGCCGCCCGCCTCGTTTTACTAGACGCACCGGAGTACCAAACTAAGGCGACAGACGCTCCAAGGCGGGAGATTCGTCGTCGAAAGTTGTCGGAGCTGGGTTGTTCCCGGTGTAGCGAGGGGGCCTCGCTGCGACGACGGTAGACACCATTCTCGCGTTCTAAGTCCGTCTCGCTTCTGACCCTGCTTGGAACGAAGGGTGGTAGGGTCAGGTTCCCTCGCCTCGAGACGCCAAAGGCGCCCATCATCTTTCCGGTGAATCCGAGCCAGCGCTCCCCGAACCAATTGTCGACCGCTACTACGTGCAGCTGCTTCGGCCGGAACCGGTGCACGACCGTGTTAATCTTGCCGGTCATGAGTTCGAGGAATTCTGGATCATCCGTTTCGTCTCGATGGAGCGCGTAGTCTTTAGGGATACCGGTCATCAACACCACGCTCGATCCTCGGACCTAAGATCGTCTAGGGGTATTCCCCGTCAGGTTCTCGCCTTACGGCGATACTTATCGGAGCTGCGATTGTGCGAGCAAACGATCACCGGAACCATCGCCGAGTTCAATCAGGTAGTATGGCTCGGGTTCGAGCTTTTCCAAGGAGATGACAGCCCCACCTTTTCCGGCATCGGGGCCAGCAGAGAACGGCATCGATTTCCTCGGGGTTCCGTGCTCCTCGGTGTCGTGGTCAAGGGCCTCCGATGTAACGGAACCACGTGGCGCGAGCCGCGCGGCAATGACTAGCCAGGGTCCAAATCACCAAAATTGTTGTGACACCACTCCTGCCATTCAGTCGGAATCGAATCAGCGAGTAGGAATTCGTCGCGTTGCGTAGAATCGTCAAAGCAGGAATGTCCCCAAAGGCGGTAGGCGTCAACGTAGTTCATGTCGCTCTCGAAGGAGTCATTGGCATCTTCTGGACCGAGACCCAGCTCCCAGGGAGGAGTGACAGAACCTACGAGTAGCATTCGTGCGAGGGTTTGCAGTCCTTTCCTTATAGATGGCGCCGTCGTCGTGCTGTGTTCAAAGTCTCTCTTGAAGCGGGTCCACGAACGAGGGAGCACAGGGGGTTGGTAGTCGGTATCGCTCGACCGGTCCGCTTCGCGTCGAGACCAAAACCAAAATGCCCGAGTTCCGTATCTCGCAGCCTCCTCGGGAGTCGTATGGCATTCCCATGGGCGATAGTCGGGTTCGCTCTTCTGCCAGGAGTGAAACGCAGCATCCGAACGCGCGAATCCGAGCGCGACGACCTCAGCGACACGGGCTTTGCGAACGCCAGCTGCCGAATCCCAGTAGTCCGGTTCGGAGGGGTGCAGAACCTCGTAGACTACTCCCGCCCAGGAAACGGGTGCGGGATCATGCCGTCGAAGGTAGGCCTCTCGAAGGTCGGTGGAGTCCAAGGTGTCCAAAAACGCATGCCAGACAATTAGACACTCTTCGCCGACGCCCATCCTCCATCCGATCGAATAACGCTCGTAGGTTGGGAACTGTTGCCACGGAGGCGGGATGTCCGCGCTCTCGTCTGCATAGTCGCCAGAATCTTGCCCTTCATTACCCATGGTCGCGCTAGAGATCGGCTCGCCTAATGCCCCACTCCCGCGACAACCGCGACCGTGCGGTCTCATCTGTGAGCGGAGGCCGGTTCATCAGCACAGTACCACGTCCATTAGGTCACCAGTAGGTCGCGGTTGTGTCCCGGCCGACTGGCCGTAACTCGGGCGGCGCCCGAGGTGACTTGAGCCGATACCGCGAAGCTCGACGGCCGGGATCTCAGCGCGGGAGCGGCTTTAGGCGGACGTTGGGGGCCTCTCTTCGCTCGCTTCAAGCGTGAGCTTCCATCAGAAGAGCTATCGCTGGACGGTTCAATCCGTCGTCTCGTGTCCACCAACAAGCCGGGTAGGGCATATCGA